>JADJXG010000001.1:300000-507500 GCA_016715965.1 Saprospiraceae bacterium
CTTTGCTATCATTTATAAATTCAACACCATTTATTTCTCCCAATGATTCCAATCGGTGCGGATCGTTGACAAAACTGTTAAGTCCCTTTTGTATCTGCTCCTCCTTCAGACCTAAAATTTCCAGCGCTCTCAGCACACATGCCATATTTACTGCATTGTGTTTTCCCTTTAGCGAAGTACCACGAAGTACAGCCACTTTCCTATCGTTTATCCACACCTGGTCACTTTGATCCAATTCTATTTGAAGCTTGTGGATTCTGGATTGAATGGGGTAAAGTTCGATTGATTTGCTGATGACCGGATCGTTTCCACTTACAATGAAATCATCTTGCTCATTCTGAAATAAAGCAATTCTAAATTTTGAATCGATATAATTCTGAAAATTGTAATCATAACGATCCAGATGATCCGGAGTAATATTTAAAATGATGGCAATGGAAGGTCTAAAAGTATTGATATGGTCCAATTGAAAACTGCTTACCTCTATCACATAATAATCATACGTAAATTCTGCAACACTCCTCGCAAATGAATAACCTACATTTCCAACCTTTGCCACTTGAAATCCTGATGTCTCTAGGATATGGGCGCATAAATTTGTGGATGTAGTTTTACCATTGCTTCCGGTGATTGCAATTATTTTACCCTTGCAAAAACGGAATGCGAATTCAATTTCAGAAATAATCTCTACCCCTCTCAATAACAAATGATTGACAATGGTGGAATTGCTTGGAATTCCCGGACTAATTACCACCAAGTCCGGCACCATGTCATAGGCAATTACGTGACCATCCTCTTCAAAATCGATTTCCAGTTCGATAAGTTTTGATTTAAAATCCACTGGAATTGACTTCTGATCACTGACAAAAACCACCATGCGCTGTTGATGGGCCAACAATGCGGCTCCCATGCCACTTTCACCTGCTCCAAGAATTAATACCACCATTTATCTCATTTTCAAGGTTATGATGGTAAATACTGCAAGAAGAAGAGTGATAATCCAAAATCTGACCGCTATCGTTGCTTCATGCATTCCCTTTTTCTGAAAATGGTGATGCAAAGGAGACATCAAAAAAATACGACGCCCTTCACCATATTTCTTTTTGGTATATTTGAAATAACTTACCTGAATCATCACAGAAAGATTTTCTACCAAAAAAACACCACAAAGCAAAGGAATCAACAATTCTTTTCTCAAGACAATCGCCAAAACAGCAATTATACCTCCAAGTGTCAGGCTTCCTGTGTCTCCCATAAAAACTTTAGCAGGGAAAGAATTGTACCACAAAAATCCGACACAAGATCCTAGAAATGCAGCTGCAAAAATCACTAGTTCTCCGGTAAATGGAAGATAAAAAATGTCTAAATAATCTGCAATGATTGCATTGCCTGATACATAGGCCAAGACAGCCAGCGTAGCTGCAATTATGGCAGATACACCAGTAAGCAATCCATCCAATCCATCGGTAAGATTGGCAGCATTGGACACAGCAGTCACAATAAAAATAACGATCGGAATAAACAAGATCCAAATAAAAGTCCTTGAATTGTCTCCAAAAAACTGAGTTATCCAGGCATAGTCAAATCGATTGCCCTTTAAAAATGGAACATTTGTCAATGAAGTTTTTACATAGACATATGGATCGTTCAGATTTTCCGGGTTGTAAATTTCTTGTTGAATATCATACTTAAAAAACATGGCTTCTGATTTAGACATCCTCACAACGACATCCTCATGATACAACATAGCCAAAGAGACCACAATACCCAACACAACCTGACCTAAAATTTTAAATACAGCTTTCAGACCTTGCTTGTCTTTCAAAAATACTTTAATGTAGTCATCTGCAAATCCAATAATCCCCATCCATAATGTAGTGAATAGTAACAATTGAATGTACACATTGTCCAACCGCGTCAGCAATAAACTAGGCAACAAAATGCCCAAAATAATGATAAGTCCTCCCATAGTGGGTGTACCTTCCTTCTCCTTTTGACCCATCAAACCTAAATCCCTGACTGTTTCTCCGATCTGAAGGTTTTTTAGTGCGCGAATAATGCTCTTTCCAAACCACATGGTTATCAGCAAGGATAGGATGATCGCTAGTCCCGCCCTAAATGAAATATAATTAAATAACCTACCACCTGGCAGATGAAAAAGTTTCTCTATAAATTGAAATAAATAGTACAACATGGCTTTTCATTATGATCGGAAATTTAACAGTACAGCAGGGATCCAATCCCTTTGGTTGCAATCCTCTGCTGTAACTGTTAAAACCAACCTGAGAATGATAATAGAACCTACTCTATTTTCTTATATAATTTTAACAAAAATGTTTTCAAAATCTGATAATCATCAAAAGGTATCTTCACACCCTTTATTTCCTGATACTTTTCATGCCCTTTGCCTGCAATGACAATGATGTCCTCATTCTGACCAATGGCACATGCCGTCTTAATGGCTTGCTCTCTGTCCAGTACAATCGTATATTTCTGTTGATCCTCTAAAAGAATCCCAGACTCCATTTCCTCGACAATTTGATGTGGATCTTCATCCCTAGGATTGTCAGAAGTCAAAATAAGCTGATCGCTTAGTTTTGCTGCTACAGAAGCCATCAATGGCCTTTTCGATTTATCCCTATTTCCACCACAACCCAAAACCGTAATGATTCTTTGATTTTTCTGTCTGATGTCTCTGACATTGGACAAAAGCTTTTCTACTGCATCTGGCGTGTGCGCATAATCGACAATGCCAATTCTTTTCTTGTTTCCTTCTCTAATCAGCTCAAAACGACCACTTACGTTTTTAAGATTTGACATGTGCATTAGAACTTCGGATTGACTCTCTCCAAGTTCTAAGGCCACAGCAAGCACCGCAGCTAAATTTGAAGCATTGAAGGTACCTGCCAAACAAGAGTGCCATTCTGTCTGCTGATATTTCAGGTGCAATCCCTCGATTGCATTGTTTAGCACTTTGAGTTTATAGTCTGCGATATTTCTTACACCAAAATACTTCACTTTGCTACTTGTATTTTGCACCATCATTGGAGAATGCTTGTCATCGGCATTTACAATCGATGTTGAGCCTTTCGGAAGTTGATCGAAGAACTTTTTCTTCGTCTCAATATAATTTTTAAACGAATGATGATAATCCAGATGATCTTGTGTAATGTTGGTAAACACGGCCATCCTGAATTTCAATCCTTCAATTCTTCGCTGATCAATGGCATGGGAACTAACCTCCATAAAAACATGAGTACATCCATTCTGAACCATGTCTGCTAGCAATCGATACAGCTGTACAATATCCGGTGTTGTATGAGTAGATGCCATTACTACATTTCCATACTTATTTTCGACAGTGGATAACAGGCCTGTTTTATAACCCAATACAGTAAACAATTCATACAGAAGTGTGGTCACCGTAGTTTTTCCATTGGTTCCTGTAACACCTACTAAAATCAATTGACTGGAAGGGTCCTCATAGTAATTTTTTAGCAAGGTGACCAGAATCGGCAAAGAATGATTTGTTTGCAAAAAACAAACCTCCGGATGAATCTCCTGTGGTAGATTTTCACACAATACAATTCTAATTCCTTTCTGTATTACTTCAGGAATATATTTATGTCCATCGGCTACAGTTCCCTTCCTCGCGACAAATATTTCACCGGGAACAACATTTCTGGAATCCAAATTAAACCCACTTACTTTTTTGTTTGAATCTCCAATGATGGTCAAATTCAAATCATCTGGTAATATTTGGGATAAATCTTTCAAAGAACTTTTATTTTACAATCATTTATTGTAACTGAATCTCAATCCTGCGATCTTGATCCAACCAAAACATTCCGGGCTCAATACTCTGCCAAACTACCTTACCCAAGCCACTAATGCTGGCAGAAACACCCTGCCGGTCCAAGATATACATGGCATCCCTCAAACCCATACCTTTTAAATCAGGCACCCTTTTCTCACTTAATTGCTGAGGTAAAGTGTAAATTCCATCCTTATTGGCAATTGTTCTTACCCATTCGTTCTTCGCTCCACCCCGAAATGGCAATCCTATATGGTGAAATAAAACCTCAAAATCTTTAGAGAATCCATGATTTCCTACGGGCAGCACATCATTGGTTAAAAGGGGTTTTGGTTGATCGTTTATAAAACCGGCCATCTTGCTTTGATTCCTCATACATTTGTCAGCGATTTTAAGAAATGCAGGTGCTGCAGCCTGTCCCCCATAATATCCTCCTTGTGTAGGATTGTAGATGACCACAATGCAACTATAAACAGGATTTTCTGAAGGAAAAAATCCGCAAAATGAAGCCTGATATTGCTTGTTCTCCAAACCTGTCACATAATAATTGGTGACTGCGGTTCCTGTTTTTCCTGATATATTGAAATGATCAGATTGGATAACTTTCCCAGTCCCATTGGAAACTACTCCGGCCAATAAAACATTCAGCTGTGTTAAGGTTTTCTCTGAAAACATACCTTGAACCAATACTTTTGGTTCGATCTGTTTGATCACTTTATCATCGTCAAGGATATGTGAGACCAGATAAGGCTTCATCATATTTCCTCTGTTGGCCACTGTATTGTAAAAATTGAGGATCTGAAGAGGTGTAAGCTGGAGTTCATATCCCACACTCATCCATGGAACTGATGTTCCATACCACTTTTCCTTATTTTCATCCGGATGTTTTATCACTGGATTTGATTCCCCTTCCAATTCAATTCCAGTCTTTTTGTGCAGTCTGAATTTTCGATAATAATCTGCAAATTTTCTTTGTCCGTCCGGCATTCCAAATACCTGATATGCCAATCTCGAAATTCCTACGTTGGATGATTTTTCAAAAGAATATTGTAAATCGCTGAGGCTTACTCCGTGTGATTCGGAATCCTTCATCTTTTTGTTGTAGAAATAAGCTTCTCCTCCATTTAACTGAACCGGTGTTTTAAGATCAACGGCTCCCTCTTCCAACATAGCCGCTACAGAAGCGAGCTTCATGGTACTTCCCGGTTCAGTGGAATAACCCAGTGCATAATTAAAATCCTCCACCAATTCGCCCATCTGGTCAAAACCCAAATTTGCAATGGCTTTGATTGCTCCGGTTTTAACCTCCATCACAACAGCACAGCCTTTCTGCGCACCATGTTTGACGATAGCCTCTGACAATGCTTCTTCAGCTACCTCTTGAATTCCAACGTCAATGGTTGTTTGTACATCACTTCCCCTTTTCGCTTCAATTTCTATGACATCATCCACGGGTAGATAGAGATCAGGCCCCACTTTTTTCATCAACCTTTCTCCCTCTTGTCCTTTGAGCCAAGGATCAAAAGAACTTTCAAGACCAATGGATGGTGCGTTGTCTCTTTTCAATCCAATGGTTCGGCTGGCCAATAATTTAAAGGGTTTCTCTCTTCTGTCTTTTCGAATAACAATGAGACCACCCTTGTTTTGACCTGCACGAAGAATTGGATATGTTTTTAAAAGCTCTAGTTGATTGTAATCCAGAGATCTTGCAATTAACAAATACCTATTCTTCAATTTTCTTTCTCGGATCAGCCAGTTTTTAACTTGTTGCACAGACTTGTCTTGCATCAAATCCCTTGCCAGGAAGTATGCCAGAGAGTCCACTTTGGCATTGAAGATCTCCGAAGTTAATCCTTTGGCTCTGGTGTCTAATCGTATTTCAAAGAACGGCAGTGACAAAGCAAGCGGGCTGCCATCGTCAGAAAGAATTTTTCCTCTTTCGGCTTCAATGGAGACCAACTTAAAATACAATTCATCTGCTTTCTGTCTCCAATCATTTCCTTCGATGGCTACAATACGGATCGCACTCCAAATCATAAAAAAGGCTACACAACCAAACAGGCCGAGTATAACATAAACCCTTATTAATAATTCTTTCTTGCGATCCATAAAATTATTGATCCACCTTTAATATTTTTCTGGGCGCGTTTTCTCTGATATAAATCTCACGATCCTGCACTTTTTTGGAAAGCTGTCCTTCCATACTTTGATACATGATCCCTGATTTCAAAGACCAAAACACCCATTTCAATTCCTTAATCTCTTCCTGAATCATTTGACTTTTTTGCAAATGCTTCTCTGCGTATTGCACATTGGCCGCATAAAGAAAGCCCAATACAAAAATCAATCCTATATAGGGCAGGTTTTTGTAAAATAGCATTGTGTGAATGTTATTGTACTTCTTCCTGTTTATTTTTGGCGGCTTATGAAATTCCGTATTCATTTAAATTTGTTTTTCTCCTACCCGCATTTTTGCAGAGCGGGATCTGCTGTTATTTTCAACTTCGTGATGGTCTGGCACAATAATCTCTTTGTTGATTTGCTTCATGGTTTTTACTTTTTTTCCAAAAACTTCTTCATTCGATTTTAATGGCCATTCTCCTTTGAGAAATGATTTGACAATTCTGTCTTCCAAAGAATGATAACTTATTACAACTATTCTACCACCTTTAGAAATTAGTTCCTCAGACTGTGACAGTAATTCTTTCAAACTTTCAAGTTCACCATTCACTTCAATTCTAAGCGCCTGAAAAACTTGTGCCAGAAACTTCTGACTTTTGCCATACACAAATGGGCTAAGCCAATCAGCAAAAGACTCGCAGGTATTGATTTTTAATGCCTTCCTTTCACGGACCCATTTCTGTACCAAAGGGCGCGCATTGGTTATTTCTCCATATTCAGTGAGAATTCTAAACAATTCCTCTTCTGAATAATCTGTGAGAACTTTTTCGGCGGTCAATTCCTGCTCAGCATTCATGCGCATGTCCAAAGGTCCTTTTTGCTGGAAGGAGAATCCTCTTTGGCCAATATCAAAATGCCAGGAGGACACACCCAAGTCTGCTAGCAATCCATGGATTTTTGTGACTCCAAAGTATCTTAAATATTTTTTCAAATACCTGAAATCAGATTTGATCAGATGCAATCTTTTATCGCTGATCTGATTTTCCAATGCGTCAGCATCACGGTCAAAAGCAAAAAGTTTTCCATCATTGTCCAATCGATTCAGAATTTCCTTGCTGTGACCACCTCCTCCAAAAGTAGCATCTATATAAATCCCACTTTTGTCGGTTATCAACGCATCTACCGAAGACTGAAGCAGTACCGGCCGATGAACATATATTGCTTTATCAGACATCTTTATGTCTGAATACTTCCTCTGCCAGGGATGCGAAATCTGATGGTTCATTCTCGATCATCTTGAGGTAATGCTCTTTGGACCAAATTTCAATTTGGTTGTGATATGCCAAAAGCATTACATCTGAATCAATATCAGCATGTTCGAGCAATGTTTTTGGCAACAATATCCGCATGGAAGCATCCGGTTCCACCTGAGTAGCACCTCGATAAAAAAACCTGGCAAATTCTCGATTCTTAATATTGTAGGGATTGAGCTGGTTGACCTCTTTGGTCTTCTCTTCCCAAACATCCTGGGGGTACAGGATAATGCATTTCTCAAAACCGCGATTGATCACAAAGCTTTTCACCTGAAGAGGGCTTAGCATCTTCATCAAATTAGAAGGCAATCGCAGCCTGCTCTTGTCGTCTAATTTGACTTCATATTCTCCACTCAGATGATACATTCTTTGAGCTCACGTTGGTTTGATGGCTCAAAAGTAGAAATATTTCCCACTTTCACCCACTTTTTGCCCCTAAAAATGATTAAAAATCATATATAAATCTTCCTGAGGGTCAAGATATAATCAAATTATTGACAAAATATCACGAATTTGATGACAATTTTCGTTTGTAATCAATTCTTAATATGGGTTCTATACATAGATATATATTTAAATGTATAATCAATTTAAATAGTTTAATTTAAAGATTATCTAAAATCATATATATATAATGAGATGAATGCTAATCTGGAAATCCTCAGGTTTGCCAAAATTTATATGAATAACGGAGTAAGAAAAATCAGCTCCTTGAATCTTGGGTTTAGGTTTTCAACCTCATTTGAAACACTCCCCAAAGTGCTTCCCGGATGATCCAGATATTCATTTTGGATTTTCCTTTGACCCTGTCAGGAAAAAGGATTGGAATTTCAACAATCTTGTATCCTTTTTGATAAGACCTGTATTTCATCTCAATTTGGAAGGCATAACCCACGAACCTTATATTTTCCAAATGAATATTCTCCAAAACTTCTCTTTTGTAACAAACAAATCCAGCTGTTGGGTCCATCACTTTCATTCCTGTAATTGTTCTGACATACAAAGAAGCTCCCCGGGATAAAGCCAGGCGCAAAAATGGCCAATTGACGACTCCACCACCTTTAATGTATCTTGATCCTACTGCTACATCCCCTAAATGAAGGGCACAAGCTGCTCTGAGTTCGATCAACTTGAAAGGAGGGTGACTAAAATCAGCATCCATCTCGAGGATGTACTCGTATTTCCTCTTAAGTGCCCATTTAAAACCAGCAATATAGGCTGTACCCAGACCAGATTTCTCAGTTCTCTCCAAGAGATGTATTTTTCCCGGATATCGTTTTATAAGTTCAACGACCTCTTGCGCTGTACCGTCCGGTGAGCCATCGTCCACGACCAAAACTTCAAACTCAACTTCCAACTCCATCACTGCTGATACAATGGAATTGATGTTCTCAATTTCATTGTAAGTAGGAATAATGACCAGTGAATCCGACACTCTTTGTAGATTTATAAATTATTTTGAGCCAAATCTTTGGGGGTTGTATTCCTCCATTAATCTCAGGATAGAAAACGCTACATCTTCTGCATTGGGTTTTGAAAAATAATCACCATCGCTGCCGTATGGCGGCCTGTGTTCTTTTGCGGTTAAGGTGACAGGAGATGCGTCCAGATAATGATAAGCTCCCTGTACTTCCAAGACTTGTTGAAGAATAAAAGCACTTGCTCCTCCCGGCACGTCTTCATCGAGCACCATTAATTTATTTGTCTTTTTAACAGATTGAGCAATTTCATGATCAAGATCCAATGGAAGCAAGGTTTGAACATCGATGAGCTCAACAGAAATTCCTTTCATTTCAAGCATTCCGATGGCTTTCTCAGCAATTCTCACACAAGATCCATAAGTGACCAAGGTCAAATCTTCACCGGGAATTAAAATTTCTATTTTACCCAATGGAACAGTGTATTGACCAAGGTTAGAGGGCAGTTTTTCTTTCAGGCGGTAACCATTGAGACACTCAATGACGAGTCCTGGATCGTCTCCATTGATTAGGGTTTGATACATACCTGCGGCCTGTGTCATATTTCTAGGGACACAAATGTGAATCCCTCTCAAAGAATGCAAGAGCATCCCAATCGGAGAGCCTGAATGCCAAATACCTTCCAGTCGGTGCCCTCTTGTACGAATGATGGCAGGTGCTTTTTGTATTCCATCTGATCGATACCTTACGGTTGCCAAATCATCCATCAAAGCAGAAAGAGCGTATACAATATAATCCAAATATTGTATCTCAGCAATGGGTCTAAGACCTCTCATACTCATTCCGATTGCTTGCCCAACAATGGTCCATTCTCTGATACCGGTATCAAATACCCTCAATGGCCCAAACTTCTCTTGTAGACCAGCAAATCCCTGATTGACATCTCCGATCATACCTACATCTTCTCCAAAAGCAATGACTTCTGGTCTCGTGGACATTAGCTGATCAAAATATTTGTTTAGAATCTGATATCCGCTTACTTCTACCGGTTCTAGACCAAATTCAATACCAACGGTGGGATTTGGGGTCTTTTGGCTGAGAAGGTGATCATGGTAATCTTCTTTGGCTTCCAGATAAGCTGAATCTACCCATTGTATCAACGATGAATACCATTCTTTGCTTGCTGGTTGTTGAAACAAAAGTGTTCTGGCTTCAGTGATCAACTCATGGCGGCTTAACTCTTTGGCTTTTTGAATTCTATGAATTAGCTCTGAGACAGCTGAGTCAGATTGATAGGGTTCCAGCAGTCTGATAAATTCAGTTTTGATAAGTAAATTTTGAGCCATAAAATCGTTCCAGGCTGCATTTCTTTGTTCTCTAACGTATTCCTTTGCGATATTTTTAAATTGCCCGATTAGATCTTCATCCGCCAAATGGTGTTGAATGATCCATTGCTCAAATTTGAGATTACAATCGTTTTCTTCTTCCCATTTCATTCGGCTCTTGGACTTATACCTCTCATGCGAGCCCGAGGTAGAGTGACCCTGTGGTTGAGTTACTTCCATTATATGGAATAGACCAGGAATATGGTCCTTTCTCATCGTCTCAATCCCTTTGTGAAATGTGTTGACCAATGTCGGATAATCCCAGGCCTTCACCTTATAAATGCGAATGCCATTACCGTTTTCCTGATATTCAAAGCCGGACAAAGCTTTACTGATACTTTGCTTCACTGTTTGGTAGTCGATGGGAACACTAATTCCATAGCCATCGTCCCAAACACATACAGCAAGAGGTACTTTCTGTACCGCGGCTGCATTCAAAGTCTCCCAAAACACCCCTTCAGAGGTTGAGGCATCACCTATGGTCACAAATGAAACTTCATTCCCTTTTTTTGAAAAAAGCTTGCTCGAACCCTTCAGGTTTTTGTTTTCATTGTAGTGTTTGGAGGCGAGGGCCAATCCCAATGCTCTTGCCATTTGACCACCTGTACTGGATATATCCGATGAAACATTATATCGCTTGGTTTGATCCAGCCAATCACCATTTTCATCCAACAAAGGTGTAGCGAAATGGGCATTCATTTGTCGGCCACCTGAAAATGGGTCATTTTTGGGATCTGCATAAAGCTGGGCAAAATATTCCTTTACACTGCACAAATCGAGGGCCATCATAAAGGTTTGATCTCTGTAATACCCTGATCGAAAATCTCCCTTTTGGAAAGCCCTTGCCATGGCCAGCTGGGGCAATTCTTTCCCGTCCCCTAAAATCCCAAATTTTGCTTTCCCTGTCAATACTTCTTTCCGTCCAAGGAGCGACACCTCTCTGGAAACAAGACACACCCATAAGTCTCTCAAAACTTCCTGTTTATATTGGGCATCCGGTCCTTTAATGGCCTCCAACAGGGCAGCAACTGGATTATAAATACTCATAATAATACGATTCGACGGCAAAAATAAAAGAATCCATCAAGGATTCCACCACAAAATAGGCCATTCGGACAGAATTAAAAATCTTATCCCTTTTAACACGAGCTTAACACACAATTTTGACTAAGAAGAGTCTAAATGTTGTTATATTGTTTTATTTTTGTATCTTAAAATTAAAAAAAACATTTTCACATGAAAAATCTTTTTCTCCTGTTGATTGCCCTTATGGGTAATGTTGCACTTTCTGCCCAGAATTCAGCCCCAGCTACCACCCCTCAAAAATCCAGTGGCGGGCCAAAAATGGTCTTCGAAAACACTTCCGTAGATTACGGAGAGATTAAAAAAGGATCTGAGCCTGTTCGTAAAGTGAGTTTTACCAACAAGGGCACCGAGCCTTTGATCATTAAAAATGCCAGAGGATCCTGTGGATGTACCGTACCTACTTGGCCGAAAGAACCTGTAATGCCAGGTGAAGCCGGTGTGATTGAAATTCGCTACGACACCCAACGCCCGGGACCCATCAATAAAACGGTGAAGATCCAGACCAATGAAGGTGATGAGGAATTGACCTTGTACCTTAAAGGCAACGTATCTTCAGACGACGAGGAGACTGTTCCAAAGAATGGAGGTAATATCCTCAATCCAAAAGGATAACAAGAGTTTTTAGTTAATAAAGGGATTATGAAAGCCCATCCGCATGACAATGTGGATGGGCTTTTTGTTATTAATTTTGGCTAATTTCTCTTTTTGTCATCTGACACCATCGTGGACAAGGACCCACCATAGAATTTGTATCAGATGAATAGACCAATTGATATATATGTTTTGAATCCTCTTTAAATTCATTGTCGGTCAACTCCAAACCGATAAACATGCCAATTTTATTGTTTTTATGATCAATACCTGGATAAAACCGGACCGCCGGGTATGAATTATTGGTGGCACTCTGGTAGGCTTGCAACAAAACGTTCGTTGGAATGGTGTATCCAACGGCATTAGTACCCGCTCCCCCTACATTTACATACCTCATAAAATAAGCTCTTGCAGAATCTATCCCAAGTTTAGTATTGACAATTCCAATGCCTTCATTGGTACAGATGATTGAGTCCTTAAATTTTTCACAGCAATCATTTATTGTGAAATCTGAGGATGAATCATGATCCGGCTTACAGATTAAAAAATAAGACAATACAAGGCCTAATATCAGACCACCCAGTGCATAAATAAGATTTTCAGTTTTCATTTTGTTTTGAATTTAAATTGTGATTTTGAAGCAAATATAACATATCATTTTATATTTGCAAGATGTTCCGCAACTATTTGTTTAGTTTATTATGGTCTCTTGGAATCATTGCTATTTTTCAAAATACTTTAGAAGCCCAGTTAAAAAAGCAGGATTCTCATCTCCTGATTTCAGGAAATAGAAAGTACATTAGCTCATCGTGCTATCCATCTGGCCACCAAGCTTACCATAACAAAAATGATCTCATTCTAGCAGAGGGTATTCTATACGAATGCTTGTTAAAAGAGGTCACAAATCAAAATACTGAGAAATCCTGCCAAATAATTGCTGAAATATTTTCTTTTACAGATTTGATTCAAAACCAATCTCCTCAATTTACTAAAATACTGGAAATTGCAAAGAATTTACTATCCAGCGAAAAATCAAAAGAACTGAAATGGATATTATCAAAATCTCTTGCTGAATACCACTGTTATTCCAATAACGAAAATGAAGCCGTCAATTTTGCAACACTTTCCTATAATTTAGCAAAAGAAATCAACTCACTCGAAAAACAATGTGTCTCACTTACCCTGATGGGAAAAGCATTCCATCTCAATAAAAGTCCCAATGAGGCTCTGCATCAATTCTTGGGGGCTTTATTTTTGGCTTACCAATCGGACAATATTGAACTTAAATTCATTACCAACAAGGAAATATCCGATTTCTATTTGGATATGAATATTTTAGACAAAAGTATTTTATATAAAAATGAATTGAATGACATATTAAAAGATCAAAATACTTTCGACTCCCTTACTTATTTTCACAATAGGCTGGAACTCTTGGACCTAATTTCTCTTAAAAATAATGGCGAATATGATATTTCTGCATTGACCGAAATTACTCATTTTGCAAGTCAGAATGGATTTCGAAGACTATTTAATTTCGCCATGGCTTTCTTAAGAACATCCTTTCTAGATTATGGCAAATACGAACTTTTATTGTTAACCCTTAAAAATCAATACCCAGAAGAATATCAAAGACTTAAATCAGAAGATACTCTAAATTATTATAGGCTAAATGCTTACTATTTTCAATCTCAAAATCATAAAGATTCAGCACAATATTATTATTCTAAATTCATTCCTTACACGACAACTACAATATTCCAAAACGGATTTATTAGCATCGCTTTTAAAAAATACGCTGATTTTCTTTCCTCATATGGGAATAGCAAAAAAGCTGAATTCTATTACAAGGCTTCATTGTCACATGCCAACTTAAGTAGAATAAATAGTTATATTTTATCATCATTGTCCGCCTTGATTGGTTTTTACAAATCAGTCGGAAACTACAAAGAGGGATTTCAACATTTGGAAAACTTCAACAAAATTAACAATGAAATCCTATTGCACACCCATGATGAAGAAATATTCAAATTGGAGTCAGATTATCAGGAAAAAATTCTTGACGAATCAAGAAAAAAGAAATTAACACAACAATTACACCATCACCAAACCCAATATGACCTTATTGCAATTTTCATCGTATTGGTTTTCCTTGGATTGATGCTGATGGTCCAGTACAAGATGCCGGTCTGGCTCATCCGAAGTCTTGGATTCTTAAGTTTTATCTTTCTTTTTGAATTCCTAATTATAAAGTTGGACAAACAAATCCATCAGATCACCCATGAAGTCCCATGGAAATTATTTTCTATCAAGGTGATCATTATTGCGATCCTGCTACCGCTACACCATTACGTCGAGAAGAAAGCCCTTCACTTTTTGGTTCATAAAAGAGAAGGGCCAGATCGATTGGTAAAATTGAATCCAATCCAGAGTTTGAAAAAATGGTTTATAAAGCTAAACTCACCGGAATGAATTTTTTGGGATGCATGGCTATTCCGAAATACTTCATTTTTTGCAATAACTGACGAGCAAATAAAAACAGATTCATACTTGTTTGTCTTCCCGTGCCATTCAGAAAGAAATGAAGGGATGTTGAAATGCAAAGGGAGATTCTAAAAAAGTCTCGAACAATTTCTATTGAGATAAATGAACCCAATAGTTGAATTCATCAGAGCCTAATCAATCACCAGTTTCACAGATTTTATGCCCTTTTTGCTCTCCACTGAAAGCATATACAATCCGGAACTCATATTTTGCAAATCAAGTCTATTGTTTGAGGAACCAACATTCTTCCATACAGAAACGATTCTACCATGCACATCGATTAGTCGAATGCTGTTCGATTGAATAAAATCATCTTCTGGCAAATCAACTATAATGTAATCATGAGCCGGATTGGGCAAAAAAGAAATTTCTTCACTGTCATGACTTAAAGATGAGGATTCCGAGATCAGGTTATGAATGGAATAATAATTTTTTCTCAAGGTATAGGGCACATACTTATTCGAATTTCCATCCCAGTTTTCGGTGAAATACAAAACAACATCATGTTCTGTATCTCTTGTATATATATATCTGGTGGAAGGCACAAATTCCATCCTGTTCTCAACAAACAAAAAACTGCTTGTAATGGTGTTATATCCTGCGGCATTATACTCATATTCGAACTTCAAATGTGGTTTCCAGGTAGAATTCTGCTTATTCCAGTACTTCTTGTACCGTTCAATCAAAAGTATACCCTGATAGACGTCCTCCAAAAGCCAAGCCAAAACAAAAGAGTTTGTATTGGCGTCCCAATAAGAATCTTCCTCGCGGATCTTATTCCCTAAACTATCATATGTATATTCTGTAATTGAACTTGGTATGAATTCTTTAACAGTCGGATCAAATTGAAACTGCTCAAATAAAACCAAGCGCTTATCGGTATTGTAGTGATACACCCACAAACTGGAGGATACAAATTCATTACTCTCATACCGGTAATTTCTTATAACTGAATATAGTCCCTCAGCATTGTATTCCAATTCCACCTTTGTGCTATGTACCCAGTCCTTTATAGCATCATCCCAGTTATCATAAATGTATTCTGACAACTGAGCTTTGGAATCATAAGTATAATTGGTCTGATATCTGGGAAGGATGGAACCATCGGCATTGTATCTAAACCCAAAATTATAAATATATTTGCCTTCTGAGTCATATTTTATAGTGTACTTAGATTTCAGAATTTCATTTGCAGATGCATCCAGATCATAAAACTCTACTGAATCCATTAATTTGATCAAGGGTGAACGCCCAGTCAACTTCATTCTATCCTGTTCTGATCTTGTATTCATTCTTGTGTGAAATGACGGGAACTTGTAGGGTCTATCCTCACCAAAATATTGAGGTATACCATCAATTCCTTCCTCAGAATTCCGATCAAATGGTATAACTTGCGCAAAAAGGGATACCGACCATAGTGTAAAAATAACGGTTGAAAGTAATTTTTGATTCATCATCATTGTATTTTGTAAGTTAGTTATTTTTTAATTAAAGTTGACCATTATTAATATCTTGTACTATATAGAAAGCATAAGATTTCAATTGACTTGGGATAACTAAGGGACTTTGATGTAAAGAATTTAGTTCCTCCATGAATGAAAATTTGAAATATCATTTTATCACCGTATCATTTGATAATGCAAAGCTAGACTCAGGCACCTGGGGTACATTATGCGATTTAGTAAATGACCTATTATTTGAGCGGATGGTTTGGTTTCTGAGCGGATTACAGTTAGAAAATATCTACCGGAAATAGTTTGGCTTAGTCCATCCTTTTACCTTTTCGAAAATCCGAAATGATCCAGTAAAACCTGCACTTTTTTATCCGACTCTATCTGCTCCATCTGGCGCAATACCCATGGAGTCCTTAACAAAACCCAGGAAGATGGCGGGGCTACTTTGTAGCGGATCGGGTTTGGTAAGCTCGCTCCAATTCTGGCTGCTTCCTCACGCCCCATTTTGATGGCAGGCTTTTTAAAAAAGGTCTGGCTGGCTGCTTCGATTCCAAATATCCCGGATCCCATTTCAACTGTATTCAGATAAACCTCCATGATCCTTTTCTTGGTCCAAAGACATTCGATCATAAATGTAAAATACACCTCAAGACCCTTTCTAAACCAGCTACGACCCTGCCAAAGGAAAACATTCTTTGCGACTTGTTGGCTAATGGTAGATGCCCCTCTTTTCTTTTTCTTGCTCTTTTTATTGTATTCCAAAGCTTTCTCAATACTTTCAAAATCAAAACCAGAATGCTCGAGAAACAATTGATCTTCTGCAGCCATCACAGCCAGCGGAGCCATTTTACTGATTCGGGAGGCTGATATGTAGTCCCGTTTCAAACCCCTCCCTGCCAACAGGCTTCCAATCTGGGTTGTTGTAATGGGTGGCATAAGCCAGATCAAGAGGATCATATATACCCAATGCAGAGCAATAATCAGGCTAAAAAAAAACAATAGCTTTTGCCATATTTTAAGGTGTTTGTAAAACAGGACAATTTTCTTAAACGCGGCGACAAGCATCGCATAAAATTAAAACTAAAATCACATTGAAATAAAAATATTATTCCTGCAATGTTTTAAAACATTGCTGCAGGGATCCAATGATCAGCATCCATTCAGGATTTAATATTTCCAGAGATGTATAATTGGGTATCTTTGAGTCTAAAGCAGCAGGCATGTGGTATGGTTTAAAATTTGGAATCCTGTTTTTGTTGATTTGTTTCTTTGTATTGCCATTATTCAGAGTTGAAGACCCATTCAGAACCATTTCTCTCCAGTTGTTTGCCAAATCGCACCGCGCTCAGATTACAGAGCATATATGCAATCCGGACCGCATTTATTGGTACGAATATGATCTTGGCAAGAACCATTACAGGCAGAGGTATGATGGTTATGTAGCTGCACTGGACGAATCCATTCATCCTGACCAAAGATGTCAGGGACCATTGGTCAAACCGGCAGAAATAGAAATAAAATATTTTCCATTATTTTGTTACTGGAGTGAACCGATTCACAAAATCACCACAAGCTTTATAGAACTTTGGATGTTTATAATCATCAAGTTTGCTGCTGTCTTTCTCCTTCTTTGGACTTTTATCAGAAAATAAGGCAGCTATTTATTGGATTTGGGGGTCTACTGAGCAAAAAACCTTATTTTTACCTAACAATAGCCTATTTTACCATCCATGAAGTATCTTTCTCTGATCCTAAGCTTAGTTTTTTCAATAAATTCAGGAATCTGTCAATTCCTGGAAATTGAAGAAACAGGTACATTAAACTTCAGTTTGTGCAGAGAAAATCGCATCAGGCTTTCCCTAAAAAACAATTCTCCAAACCAGCTAAATGATATCAGACTTAAAGCTTTTTTTCCTTCGGGTTTGGAATATGTTCCGGGGACGGTGAGTCTTGCGTCTGAATTCAACCTAAATACCCTTCATACACCTGAGTTTATGATTTCATCAATTAATCCAGGTACCAGCATTGAGATCTCTATGATTCTCCAGGCACAGTGCCAGCTGTACGATCTGGTCAATATGGGACTTCTTTTTAATAATCAATGGATCGCTGAATACAACTTTGGCCAAGACTCCATCATAGGGGTAAGCTACAGCATCAATACTGGTTTTTTGGTAATTTCAAATGTTCCTTCTATCAGAAAAGAAGCGGGTTCTCAATTTACACGACAGATAACAATTACCAATTCCCGGCTTGGCCCTGTGAGCAGTTTCTATTTTGAAGATGTACACGATCCTCTAGAAATCTTATCTAACTCCGGAACCACCCTTGTTCAGAATGATACCAGTCTGAGATTAGAAATTAAAGCTGAGCACCTATTAAATATTGGTGACCGTGATTCCCTTTTTGAAGAGGGAGAATCGATCGTGATTACAGAAATGATCAATCATAAAACCTGTCTCAATGAGCTTATCAATTCAAAATTCAGGGTTTTCTGGGGATGTGATTCTAACATTTGTCAAAGCTACCTTGAGGCGTCTCAAATTGATTTTACTTTGCCGTCAAGTCAGGCTTTATTGGACTTTGACCCAAAACCAAAGTTTCCTGAATGCATTTGCGATCCTGATGGAGCCACCCAGGAATTTGTGATTTATAACAATGGCGGTGCCGTGGCTGAAAATCTAATGGTCAGTTTCAAAGCTAGTACAGCACTTTCTAGTTTTGATGTTGCTTTCTTGAAAAATAGTTTTAGAATTGTTGGTCAGGGTCAAATTATTTCCATCGATTACATCAACCAGGTGACAGGAACCTATTGTTTATTTGACAGTGCATTTCATGAGGTAAAAATAACGCTGGCTAACCTGAATCCATCCGGACAGATCAGGATCTTATTCGATTATGTGACCTGTAAATCAATCCAACCGGAAATCGCCACCAATTTTCCATATTTTTATTCATTTAGCTATAATTCGGTTTGCGTTCCAAACAGTACAAGGAGCGGCAATGAGCGTGCTATCAACAATTTTTCTAAAGCCAGTTCCGCCAGAATTGGCCTAAGATTGAGCCCAGTGGAAAGTCCGTTGATGGATCAAAAAATCTACGATGCGATTTCCAGCATTGGTTTTAATGAAGCCATAAGCAATAGAAATCTCAGTATTCGGTATACGATCCCCTGCCCTTTTGAGTTGATTGATACCTCCTTCTTATTGCTTGGAAAAAATGCCATCGTCAGGAATATTGATTTTTCATATCCGATCATTGTTGATTTAGAATATTTACCTCCTTTTCCAAAAGATTTTACTTTTCAGTTTCCGTTAAAACTTAATTGCGAACACTTCTGTCTTGATTCCATAGAAGCTGCTGAAATTAAATTATTGAGCAGTTGTCCCAGAGAACAGGATATCAGAGCAGATATGTTGGTTAAAATATGCGCACAGGTTAATCTTAGTTGTGAAAATACCATTTACAAATGTGGTGCCAATTCATTAAGTGATCCTGGTTTTGAATTGGCTTGCATCAACAGATCACAAACTACAGATTCCATCCCTGCCTACATTTTATTTGAAGATAGCCTCTTTAGGAAAAATATGGGTACATCTGATTTTGACAATGATCGATTTGAAAACACTGGATCCAATGATTTAACTCAAGCCAAACTAAAAAATTTTGTTACCGGAGATACGATCGTCGTTGAGTTTGCCGGCACTGTTGCCATCGACAATGAGAACCTACAGTACGACTCGCTCACCATCGTGATGACTTCGGAATTAAGCTATTCATACGCTACATCCTATATTGATATCGTTGATAAAAGTTCCGGGATCAAATATTCCCTCGAATATCCTGTTCTGGATACTTTTAGCTCCATCAATCCGCTTGCCAACTGTGCAAAACCCATTATCCAGACGAATCCCTTGGGCAAAGGATTTAAAATTCCAATTGTGCCTGAAGAAATCATTAAATATAAGTCCGACTTTCCGCCAAATTTTGTATTCGAGCAGGGAGATAGCATTTATTGTAGATTCGAGGCAAGAATCAGTTCATTTACGAATCAGAGAATAGCGGCGCTTCCAGTCATCAAAAGAATGGCATTGAATTCAAGACAGATTCCTTCTGAATACCTCTATTCCTGTTTGGTAGATGTGGACACAGTTCTATTGACCTCTGTTGGTCTTTTACGCATTCCACCAAGCCCTGTCCAGTATATCTGTGCGGATCAGGTAAGACTTTCTACGCAAATAATCAGACTCAATCCAAACACAAACAATTTTTTTACCCACGAATACAGACCTCTCGTCAAAATTGATTCAATTTATCTGACGGGTTTGAGCGGTTTAAGATACATTGGAATTGAACTCGCTCTTTATTATCAAAGTGATACAGGGACGGTTCTCTACCGACTTGATACCATTCCGGTTCGATCCTTATCACCAACATTATTTTACCTTTCAGAATCTGAACTTCAGCCTTATATATTTGATGAAAGCTATGAGCTTAGGATCACACCACTGGCGATTCTTGAAAATTGCCTTGAAGCCTCAGGCAATATCACAACAAGCGTATTTTACAGTGGACCCAATCATGGATTGTTTTTTATTGATCAATTCTTTAATACTTTTTACAACTCACATGTCTCTACCATTAATTCCAGCATTCAAATTCAAAATGCCAATCAGTTTGTCAGCCAATCCACAAAAACCATTTTTGCTTTTGGGAATAACATCCAGTGGACTCTCAACCTTGGTGCACAATCCGGTTCAGGATATTTTTATTTTGATATATGGTCTGTCAGAAATTCCATCCAATCATTACAACTAAAAGTTAATCCGGACATTCCAATAGTACAAATTTCCGATAAAAGATTCAGGATTGGAAGTTTTAAAGCTCTGACTGCCTACTCCATCGATTTTCTTGCCGATATTCTGAGTTGTGATCAGGATACCATTTATATAAGCAGTCTTTGGGTATGTGATGACAGTGAGCAAGCTGAAATCAATAAATGCAATTTAGATACTTTCAGTGTTTACATCCTCCCTGAAGACCCTGAACTGGAGTTGGATCTGATGCAGGAATCCTCCCTCAATAAATTGTGCGATACGCTTCCGGAGATCCTTGTCCGACTATACAATGCAGACCGTGGAACCGCCAGGGAGGTTTATCTTGATATGGAGTTACCATCAGGAATTTCCTGGTTGCCTGGTAGTTTGTATTTTAGTTATCCTGCTGGGAGTCCGTACAGACCGCTTCCCAATCCGACTTTGATAGGAATAAACATTTACAGGTGGAATATAGAGGATCTGGATCCTGTCTTAAAACAAAATGGACTGAAAGGGGTGTTTTCAGACCCGGAAAATACCATACTATTCAAACTATCTGCGTTCACCAACTGTGATTTAATGATAAATGGTTCGATCAACGCAATGACCAGTGGAAAGAACACCTGCGGGATCATTCAAAATACCATCACCAAGACAGGCCCTACTATAAAAATAGAAGGTGCAGAAACGAACAAAGAATTAAGCATACAACTTTCAGAAAATGTAAAAAGTCTATGTGCCGATACCAGTGAAATCCTTGTTCAACTAATTCCTGCCTATAAGCCAGATATCAGAGATACGCTAGTAATCAGAATTCCTTCTTTTCTGGAATACATCTCAGGCTCCATCATCAACCTGAGCAATCACAATATTCAGGAAGCACTGATCATTGATTCATCCAACTATTCTATTTTAAAATTTGGACTTGGTCAACTTGGACAGGCCGGTCAGGCCATTCGTTTTTCTATAAAAATAACCGGGATCAGGTCTATCTATTGTACCCAAACTGGAATAGATGCTTTTTCTTACTTCCAAACAAGTCTTTTTTGCCAGGCTGACCAAACGCATTGCAATGTATTCATACAAACAGGAAGTACCAGTTTGGAACTGAAAAGGGATCTACCAGAAATTAATATCCATGGTTTTGAAATCAGTCCGGGAACAGACCCCCATAAAACAAAATTGAAATTTGAAATTGAGGTTCTCCATTTTGATAAAATTGAGGATGATAAAATCTGCTTTTACCTGATTGGCGACAAGGATGCTAATTCCAATTGGAATCATGAGGATTCAGTGCTGACAACAATTTGTATTCCAAAACAGGAGCTTGCTAGAAACGGCATCCATAGTTTTGAATTGGAGCTTGATTTACTAACTTTAATTTCTTGCAGTTATTTACTAGCTGTATCTGAAAATACCTGTATCTGTGGACTTGACACCCTGGCCTTTCAAATTAGCTCTGGTATTCATCAGGTCTATTATGACAGCATCTGTACAGGCGTTCAAATGACCATCGGTGTAAACGATATCCCGGAATATAAATACAAATGGTTTTCCGCAGATTTTTCTTGCGATAGTTGCTCCTCACAATTCATCAAATTGAACAACCCATCCGACAGCATTGTGCAATTTAAATATGTTTTGACGGAGTTCTTAGATTCATTGTGTCAAAATACGTATGAATACCATATTTTAGTTTTCCCGAAACAGAACGGAACCAAAACCATTCATACCGTATGTCCTGGTGAAATGGTCAGTCTTTCTGCTAACAATCAGAAAAATTTTATTTGGTCAGGATCAGGAATTACTAATCCAAACGCGCCAAATCAGAATTTCACACTTACAGATAGTATGGAAGTTTATTTGAGCTATGAAGATGAAAAAGGATGTCCGATCCTAGATACATTTTGTTTATTTCCATTACATGGAGATTTCAATTTTACAATTTCAAGGGATACTACGATATTAGCCAGGTCCAAGGTCATTTTATGCGCTTCGGGGGGGAAATCTTATAAATGGTCTCCCGCAGCTGGTTTGGTTTGTCCGGATTGCCCTTGCATTGAAGTAAGCCCGGACCAAAATACAAGATACACGGTCACGATTATAGATAGTCTTGACTGCCCGCATGAACTTGGAGTGGATATTTTTGTCATTGGCACCGTTTGCGATTCTACGGATGTATTTATTCCCAATGCGTTTTCACCAAATGAGGATCAAAAAAATGATGTGCTCTACGTTCTTTCCAATCAAACCCTTTTACAAATCCATTTGGTTATTTACAATCGATGGGGTGAAAAAGTATTTGAGACTTTTAATATAAAGCATGGCTGGGATGGAACTTACAATGGTGAAAAGCTAAGTCCTGATGTGTATGGATACTATCTCGAAGTCTGGTGTCCGGATCGACCAAAATTTACAAAAAAAGGAAACATCAATTTGTTGAAATAAAAGTCTTATTGCTTAATTTGCTCAACATCAGTTAATAGATACATAAGGCGATTGATGTCTTTGTTGTTCAATTTCAACTTTCCTTTAATTTCTATGGGTTCAGAAGTATACGGGATGGGTTGGCGAGCCATGACCTCAAGAACTGTCTCTGGCCCAGCAGCTCCACAAAAAAAACAACTGCTGTATGGAAATGCCGAAAAAACAAATTCCTTATGGCTCTTGTAGCCATCTGTAGGAATGATGTATCCTTTTATCTTAATGGGTTTTCCTTCCAGTGCTTTTAATTCTGGACTAAAAATTGGTTTATCTACTTTAATTCCTAAAAGCTCATCATACTCCTTCTTGTAAGTGACTTTTGCTAAAATGGGCCAATAATTAATTTCAGACTGGGCTGAAATCAAAGAAAAATAAAAGGTGCAAATAATAACTAAACCTATGGTCTTTTTCAATACTTTGAAAGAAAAATTAAATTTAACTTTACACAAAAATACCAAATACTATGGACTATTCTGTCCAAAACTTAAGTAGACGATCGTTTTAACAAAAAATTATAATGTCGCAGTCATTCAGAACCATTTTTCCAGAATTTGAGGCCCCCTTTAAAATCGACCATCGAAGCAAAATATGGTGCATGGGATCTTGTTTTGCAAACGAATTATATCACAATCTGCATCAATTGCATTTTAATATTCTATTCAGTCCTTTTGGTATTGCCTTTAACCCAATCAGTCTAATGGACCATGTACATAAAATATGTAACAATGAACAAATTACCAGAAAGGATTTGATCCATCACGACGGATTGTACCACTCATTGTCTCACCATGGATCATATTCAGAAGCGGATGCGGAATCCATGCTCAGAAACCTCAATCAAAAAATTTCTGAAGCACGCGATTGGATCTTGGACGCTGATTTTCTGATCATAACCTTGGGGTCTGCTCACTATTACAGTTGGAAAGATAGCGAACAAACTGTTTCAAATTGCCATAAAATCCCGGCTTCATTCTTCCAAAAAAAAAGAACCAATCTTGAAGAAGTCCTTCCAATGTTTCAGAGAGCTATTTCAACGCTAAATAGATTAAACAACAAACTTAAAATAATATTAAGTGTAAGTCCGGTAAGATACCTGAAGGATGGATTTGTGGAGAACAACAGAAGTAAAGCCATTTTACTGGAAACTGCACACAGAATAAAGGAAGAATTTGATCAAATTTATTATTTTCCTGCTTATGAAATATTCATGGATGATTTGAGGGATTACAGATTTTGTAAAAGCGATCTGGTGCACCCAAGTGATCAATCCATAAAATACATCATGAATTATTTTATAAATGGATGTATGACCGTTGAAACAAGGTCATTCATTTTAAGAATTCAAAAAATAAATGATCAACTCAATCACAGACCAATACATCCGGCCACACCTTCACATTCCAAATTTCTGGATGAGCTTAAAATCAATATCGAGCAATTGAAAAAAGAATACCCTTCCATCCACTTTAATTGGAAATTGGAGTAATGCCAGAATACTTTAGGCAATGTTTGTAAAGTCATCGTCCTTGAGATAGTTGGAATTGGCTTCCTCTGCCTCTTTCCTTCTTTGTGTTAAAGTTTTATCGAATACATCCCGGGAAAAAAAATATTCTCTGGGAACATCCTCTGTTTTCCGCTTTCGAATATATTCTTCTTCACCATGTTCCCTAAAGTCCCTAAAAACAAAAGCAGCCCAAAGACCGGCAAATGCTCCCAATAAATGACTTTCCCAGGATACCCGTTCATCCATTGGCAAAAAACCAGCGGTGTAACCACCGTACATGATTGTGACTATAATCATTAATGCCACAGAACGAATATTTCTTCTAAAGAATCCACTAAAGAAAATAAATGAAATCAAACCATACACCAAACCACTGGCACCAAGGTGTGCAGAGTCCCTTGCAAACATAAATACAGCAAATCCGGTACAAAACCAAATCATAATAAAAACAAACCAGGAAATACTTCTATAAAAAAAAAACAAAACCACTAAAGTCACCAAAAGTGGACTCACATTACCCAATAAATGCTCCCAGGATGCATGTATAAAATGACCTGTAAACATACCATACCAATGCCCAAAGTCCCTTGGATAGATGGACCAGATAAATTTATTCGCTGTGAAGAGGTTGTAATACAAATGAATCAATATCAGAGCAAGACAAAAACCACCTGAAATGATCACGGAGGTGATTAATCTATCTTTGTGATTCATTCCAATGTTAATTTAAAAATCGACGTTGAATCAACTTCAAAAATGAATCAACGAATTTCTCCTTTTCCGGCCTGTCCCATTGAAATGTGGGAATTACATTTTTGACCAAATACATTTTTGCATTTTGGAGGTCTCCGCATCCATCCAACTCTGTCAATGTCCGATTGAAAAATTCTTTATCACCCGCAAAAAGCTCATTCTGAGCCAAAATTCTCTCATTGAGTCCAATTCCTGATTTCAAATCCTTTATTGGGATTAACTCAAGTTTTTCAGATAAATCCGAAATCTTCAGGCAGTCAAAAAGATGCTTGTACTTTTCCAATAAGTCAGTTTCAGAATTTTCATTGGACCCTGTTTCATTTATAGTTTCAACTTTCGGATGAGCTGTCAGGATTGAATTATTTTCAGAATTTAAGTGTTGAGGAGGTGAAACAGAACGCTTATTGTTTTCAACCAGCGATTCAGAAGACTGCAATTTCGCCTCAAAATTATGAATGGCTGAAAGGTCTTCCGGTGCTGTTTTTAATAACTGAATTTGCTGATAAATTCTTCTGACATAATCTAGCATCAGATCTCTTTCGCTTGAACTCAATTCTTCGTGGTCGGCATATAGTTCGAGAATCTGTTCGAATTTGCGAATGAGTTTCCTAATTGATTGAAAATCCATATTTTATTTATTAATCTGAAATTCAAGACCTCAAGAGAACTTGATATAACGGGACAAAGGTAGGACTTCTTGTATCCAATTGGGTGAAAACAATACATTTATACATAAAGTTTTCGGATATTTGGCCCGCCATGTTTTTAGAACCAGGATTTAAAAGCCAAAGAAGTGGATGGATTGAAGTCATTTGCGGTTCCATGTTCAGTGGGAAAACAGAAGAATTGATCCGCAGACTTAAAAGAGCCAGAATTGCCAATCAAAAAGTAGAAATCTTTAAACATAGCAACGATACGCGATATGATGAACAGGAGGTGGTTTCACACGATGAAAATGCAATGCTTTCCAAACCCATCGGGCATTCCCATGAAATTCTGAATTTGGCTCCTGAGATACAGGTCGTTGGAATCGACGAAGCCCAGTTTTTTGATTTAGATCTACCCAAATATTGTCAGGAGCTGGCTGAAAATGGAATTAGAGTGATTGTTGCAGGATTGGACATGGATTTTAAAGGAGAACCCTTTGGTCCTATGCCATCCTTGCTCGCTGTTGCTGAATACATTACGAAAGTACATGCCATTTGTCCACACTGTGGCAACCTTGCCACACATTCCTACAGGTTCAGCAAAGAAAAAGACACCATTATTTTGGGTGAAAAAGACAAATATGAACCCAGATGCAGAACCTGTTTTAGAATGGGCAATATCATGATTTTCAACCATTAATATTTATAATTCATTATAATACAAGATTATATATTAATAATATAATCTTAATATGATTGGCACGTAATTTGCAGTAGTCTGCTATACTCACACGCTGCTTATGAAATCGCTATTGTGTTTTTTCGTCAATCTAATGGGATTGATGATTTGTCAAGCTCAGGTCTCTGGTTTGGTTTTCAGAGACTATAATCTGAATGGCTTAAGGGATTCCACAGATTTATATTTTGAGCCGGGAGAGCAAGGCATGATAGTTAAATTAACTGACCGTTTTGGAAATGTACTGCAAACCTCATCTGACAGTCTTGGATATTTCAATTTTCAAACTTTAGCAGGCCCCTCGTATAGAATTGAGTTTTTCCCAATAAAAACAATGGACTTTTCTGGTCCAATCAATAATGCCGGTACCGCCTCTTCTGTAAGATTTATCCATGAAGATCCAACATTTATAATTTATGGAATCAATTATCCGGAAGATTATTGCCGCGATGCCAAAATTATGACCCCATGTTATGTCATTGGGGATCCACTGCATCCCAATTCTGACTTTAAAGACCTTGAAGCTTTTGTTTCCTGGAATGCTTCCAATGGAGGAAAAGATTTTAATTCCATAGTCCCTCAAATGCAGGGAGGAATGGCAGATAATCTCGATAAATTGTCTACTGCAAAAGAAATTGGATCCTGTTGGGGATTGGCCTACCAAAAACAAACCAATACAATTATTACCTCGGCCGTTTTAAAAAGACATGCCGGAATGGGACCACAAGGTCCGGGCGGACTTTATTTTATTGATGGCCAAACAAATACTGTTATAGGATCTTTGGATTTGAATTCAATTGGTGTCCCCAGCGGTTTATTTCCCAATAATGCCGACAGACATTTACCACAAACTTTTCCGCCCATATCTGCTGATTCACTTGCATTTAGCTCCGTGGGTAAAATTTCCTACGGTGGCATGGAAATAAGCGAAGATGGAAAAACATTGTATATCGTTGGATTACATACTAAAAAATTATATTCAATATTTATAGATCAACCGTTCAGAATGCCGTCCCTCATTGATGTGGACAGTTTCGCAATACCTCAGCTCAATTGTCAAAATGGTCAATTCCGGCCATGGGCAATTAGGCAGAGAAGAGGCAAACTGTACATTGGTGGTGTTTGTGATGCATCGGGAATAGGTGGGAATTCATCAGACTTGATTGCAAATGTTCAGGAATTTGATCCCATCAATAAATCTTTCACAACGGTACTAGATTTCTCATTTGATTATGAAATTATTCCAGACAATCCCCGATTTTTTCCATGGGTCGATGTATGGGATCCCATGTGGCCACAAGCACCCGCGGAGTTCTTTCAAAAACCCCAACCCATTTTATCTGATATTGAATTTGACGGAGATGATTTTATGATTTTGGGTGTGATGGATCGTTTGAGTTTACAGACCGGAGTAAATCAAATGAGTACTTCAGGTACAGGCACCTATTCCGTTTTATCGCTGGGTGATTTATTAAGAGCCAGTCTGAATAGGAATACTGGAAAATTTGAATTAGAGCACAATGCGTCCGATGGAATCCGTCAAACTGCGGGGCGCAATACTGGTTTTGGCCCGGGCGGAGGAGAATACTATCATGGGGACGTGGCTGTTGACCATGCCTTGGCAAATATTGAACCAGAAAGTTTGGCTGGAGGTCTGGCCCATTGTCCAGGTTCTCAGTTGATCATCAGCACCTCAACAGATGTATATGATTCATATACCAACGGTGTCGTTCAATTGGATAATCGGTATGGTTCGTGGGAAAAAAGATTCCAGATCATTCCGGCAGATTTTACCCTTTACATTGGAAAATCCAATGCCCTTGGCGATTTAAAATTAAGATCCACTCCTGCACCTTTGGAAATTGGCAATTATGTGTGGAGAGACTTAAATGGTGATGGTATTCAGGATCCAATTGAGCCCCCTCTTCCAGACATCACATTGGAGTTATTACACAATGGAACAGTCATTGGTCTTGCAACCACCAACTCTTTGGGTCAATACATTTTTTCAAATGCGCCTCCTCCCGCAGATAACCCATTTCCAAATTCTTTTATCTATGGAATCAATGAATTGACTGAAAATGAAACTTACACGGTCAGAATTCCAGACTATTCCTCTCAAATCGGATTAGTTAATTTATTAGCTACCACAGCACCAGGTATAAATCCTTTACTCCATGAAATTGACAACAACGGATTACAAAATGGTATACACATCGAAACCCAATTAAAATCAGGGCTTTTTGGTCATAATAACCACAGCATTGATTTTGGATTTAATCCACAGATGCATGGAGAAGTGTCCAATCCACGTATTAATATTTCTCCTTGCAACGGTCAACTGGGAAGTTTTGATCTGGACATCACAGTCGATGTCATGAATGGACCTGTTGGAGACTTAATGGTGGTCTTATCCACTGGTGAAAAAAGGAGAGTACCCGGTAAATCAATGGGAACCATTCAATATACCTTTAAAAATATTCCAACCAATGGGATTGAAGATGTGACTCTGCAAATATACTATGTAAATGATACCACCATTCGATTAGAAATCCCCAATGCTTTTGATCAACCCGCACCCTGCTGTGAGAACAATTATCAGATTTGCACCAATCGAGAAAATATTATTGAACTTTCTGCACCCGATGGCTTTCAATTTTATTGTTGGTACATCTCGAGTTCGGGAACTGTCATCAGTAAGTTACAAAATTTACCCATCTTAAGTACTACTGCAGGATTGGAAGACAGTGTGGAAACTTATTATTTTATCGCGATCGATTCATTGGGCGATACCATCAGACAACATTGTGGTTACACCATCACTATGATTGAATGTTGTGGCATAAAAGTAACAAATCAATTCCAAACCGAATGCAATAACAATGGTACATTGTATGATTTGACAGATGATTGGTTTGCAGTTTTTCTGCAAGTGGACAATCCTGATCCTGGTTTATCCAACCAGTTTGAAGTGGTCTTTAATGGCGATGTTATGAAAACCATTCCTTATGGAAGTGGCGATGTGGTGGGTACTTCCATTAATCGACCCTTCAAAGCAGATGGGCAATCAATCTACAAAATTATCATTCGAGACGTGGATAATCCAACCTGTCAGGATTCTGTTATAACTGCAATTAGCAGCTGTCCGGCGCCACAGATCAAGTTGGAAAAAAGTTTAATTTCAACTGAAGTTCAATCAGATGCAAGTTACATCGTCAGATATAGAATAACTGTACACAACGAAGGAGATGATGTTGGTTTTTATAATCTCATTGATGATCCTGAATTCGACAATGATTTGATTATCAATTCAAGCTTTTACACCACCAACATTCCAGGCAAAGGGGGTGCCGCACTTTTAGGAACCGGACCATGGACTTTGGTCAGCAATCAGTTAATCCAACCGGGAACGACACACACAATTTCTATTACATTTAATGTACGCGCAGAATTAAGCCAGAATTCTCAAGGAGATGGAATCTATACGCCATGTGGCACTGCGTTAGGAAATCTGCCTTCTTCAGGAGAGGGTTTGTTTAACAGAGCTTTATTGGATCTTGGAGCCGACGGATCTAATGACTTAATCGACACCGTTTGTGCAGAATTGGCCATTTTAACATTGGACAAAGAAATTTTAAGCACAAATCAAACAGAAAAAAATCAACACGAAATTCTATACAGAATAATTGTAAAGAATAATGGTGGTATATCGGGCAGCTATAACTTAATTGACAGACCGGGATGGGATGATGATATTAGCATTACCAGTGCCGAACTGAAAACTAGTTTTGGAATGGAAATCCTATTACCCAATAATGTGCCCTTGATTGGATGGATAATTGCACAAAATAGATCCCTTAATCCATTGGGATCAGATACATTTCTATTAACGATCCATGGTGAATTGGATTTGAACCCTTCTAGTTTGGGTAATAATAGCTACAGAACTTGTGGATGGACAAATCCGTTGATTCCAAGAACTGGTGAGGGTCTTTTTAATGTTGCGATGTTGGATCTCACCAATGACCTTCGTCCTGAAAGAAGAGACAGCATTTGCGGTGATCTTTCCCAAATCATCCATACAAAATCAATTTCTGGTTCAAATTACCATTCTGACGGTACCCAGACTTTGACTTATCAAATATTGGTGGCCAATGAAGGTGGCAAATCGACCCAATATTCTTTGTGGGATAAGCCTCAATTTGATGACGACATTGTAATATTGGATGCAAAATATACCATCAATTCTGAACCAGAGCAAACCATTGGTAATATTCTTCCTTCTTCTGGATGGCAATTGGTTTCCCAAAAATCTCTCGATGGCTCAAAGGTTGATACTATTCTCCTACAAGTCCATTTAATGCTCGATTTAAGCGATTCAAGTCCGGGAGATCAAGTGTTCAATGACTGTCAATATTTTGGAGACCAATACATCCCTGAGAATGGCTTATTCAATGAATCCCTATTGGATTACAATTCTGATGGTATACCAGATCAGAGAGATACCGTTTGCTCTCAGTTTGATTATTATGATTTGGCACTCCGAAAAATTAGTCTCAACATCAATCCTGTCAATAAAGGATCCAATGCTGCATTTAGGATAACGGTTTTCAATCAAGGAAATCAAATCGCAAAGAAAATTCAAATTTTAGATTATTTGACTTTGGCTTATGTCTTTGATCCCAACAACAATCCGGGTTGGGTAAAAACCAATGACAGCACCCTCAGCTTTGAGATAAGTGAATTGGCTCCGGGTGATTCCTTGAACATTGACCTCATTCTTCAGACAAGCTCGTTTATTCAAGATAAACCATTTGACATCAATGCCTCTGAAATTGGCTCCTTCCTATCCATCGAACTTAAACAAACAGTAGATGTGGACTCGTCGCCAGATGCTGATAAATACAATGACAATCAACCAACACCCAATGGACCGGATGATGATCAGATTGCAGGAAAAAGAAAATTTAGAATTCATGAAGATGAGGATGACCACGACGTTGCCACAACTTCATTTTTTGACCTTGCACTAAGAAAAGTATTGGTGACTCCGCCACCTTATAGATACAATGACATTCTCAACTTTAAAATATCGATATACAACCAAGGTAATGTGGCATCCAGCAAAGTAGATATTGTGGATTATATACCAAAAGGATACCAGTTTGAACCTTCAATCAATCCTGGATGGTCCTACCATGGAGATAAAGCAATTTACACCCATACCCAAGAAATTGTTCCAGGTGATAGCGCTGAAATTTTTATTTATCTGACTTTTATTCAGACAGATCATCCTTCAAAATGGATAAACGAAGCAGAAATACAACATTCCTACATCAAATATTTTCACTTGATTTATTTTGTACAAAATGATCTGGACAGCAAGCCTGATTCAATAAAAGGAAATGATGCCGGAGGTTATGTCAAATCAGATTCTGATGATCATATCAACGATGATGGACTGGATTATAATCTTGATGGAATCACAGATGAAGACGATCACGACCCTGCTGTACCTTTTGTTTGGGACCTTGCGCTCGTTAAATATCTAAAATCTGTTGCGCCCCATTTTCCAGAACAAAATCTTGAATTTGTCATTACGATTCACAATCAGGGGACAGATACGGTCGGTAGTGTGGGCATTCTAGACTACCTTACTTTGGCCTATCAATTTGACCAAAGTTTAAATCCGGGTTGGGTACAGAATGGCAAGTTCTTAGAATATTTTCTTCAAAGCAAAATAAATCCTGGTGATAGTGCATCGATTTCATTGTTTTTGAAACTAAATAAAGGCAAAAGGCCTTTGGACGATTACATTAATTATGCTGAAATAAAAAGTTCCTCGGACATTAGAGGCAACGATCGAACAGGGTTTGATTTGGACAGTGAAGAAAGCTCAGACAGTGATGAAGAGAGAACAGTTATTCCGGGTGGATTGGATGACAATAACACCTTGAGGAATGGTGCAGCTGGTGTAGAGGATGACCATGACCCCGCCGTACCAGAAATATTTGATTTGGCTTTGCGCAAAACCTTACTGACAAATACACCGGTGAAATACGGTCAGGAAATCGAATTTAAAATTACCATCTTCAACCAGGGTTTAATTGCTGCAAGTGAGATAGAAATTGTCGATTATCTTCCAGAGGGCTTGGAATTTGTATTACAGGCTAATTGGAATTACAATCCGGTCAACAGAAAAGCATACTATATTTGGTCTGGAATTTTAGAATCAGGTGACAGTATTGAATTGTCCATCCGATTAAGGGTGCACTCCAAATATTCTGGTGGAATGGAATTGACCAATTATTCTGAGATTAAATCTGCCAAAGATTATTCAGGTTTAATTTACACCAGAGATATTGATTCATTTTTTGATGAGGATCCTTTCAATGATATTGGAGGTGAAGTGGAGTCAGCTACTGACAACCATATTACAGACGATGGCTTTGATTCTGATCAGGATGGAATTCAGGACGAAGATGACCATGATCCAAGCTTTGTTCCTTTGGTTGATTTTGCACTAATCAAAGAAATACTTACTCCATATTCTGTTGCAGTTGGTGATACTGTACTTTTTAAGATGGTTGTATACAACCAAGGAAACATACCCAGTAGCAGAATCACAGTAATTGATTATATAAATCATGCATTTGAATTTCCAACCAATCAATTTCCAGGATGGGCTTATAACCTACAAAACAATATGGAATATACCTTTCAAAATACCTTGTTACCAGGTCAATCTGATTCAGTATATCTTCGATTAAAAATAGGCCAAGTGAATCAGGTTTCTGATTTATTCAACTATGCAGAAATTCTCAGGGTTTGGGATACCATTCATCAGGAAATTGCCCATTTGGACGCAGATAGTTATCCCGGATCCAATACTGCACGAGAGCAAGAAGTAATCCCCAGTCATCCCTGGGATAATGTGAAGGATCAGGGTGGTAATGCGGTCAATCAAGACGAAGATGATCACGATGTTGCAGGAGTTTTCGGCAGAGCAAAACTCGGTGATATGGTTTGGCATGACAAAAATGCAAATGGAATCATGGATTTTGGGGAAGAAGCAATCAAAGGGATTGTGGTTCAATTATTTTCTTTGCCCAATAAATCCTTCATCAAATCAACCAGTACCAATTCAAATGGAAAGTATTTATTTGAAGATTTACCTCCAGGTAATTACTATGTTCGATTTATTGTTCCCTCGCCGTGGATAGTTACTTCGGCCCTGTCAGGTAGTAATCATGAATTAGATTCTGACCTGGACGGAACTTTTGGCAATGGGACCACCAGAATGATTACACTCAATGCCGGAGACGAAGATCTAAGTTGGGATCTTGGATTGTATCAGTGTATGCAAATATCAGGTGCAATATTTTATGACAACAACAAGGACGGGATTAGACAAGCCAATGAAAGTGGAATCAATGGATTGACCATATACCTACATGATCTATCGACCAAAAAAGTAATCACGACAACTCGGACAGCTTATGACGGGAAAGAACCTGTTTTCCATGATGGAAACTATAGGTTTTGCGTAAAACCTGGCGCCTACTACATTCGGGCTCATGCACTTTCCGGATTTGTTGTTACAAAATTCCAACAAGGAACTGATCAAAAAATAGATTCTGATTTATCTGAACAATTTGGACCATTTACCAGTATTCCAATTTCAGGATTATCTTGTGACACCATTTCAAATCTTGGAGGGGGAGTTTTCAATCCCAATTGGATAAAACTTGAAAAAGAACAAATCGAAAAATGGGATGGCAATGTTGATGATTCCAATAATTTCTACTCAATTACCAATAAGGATACTGACCATAATGACATTGTAATTTACCCAAATCCGGCACACAATGAACTCTATCTACATTATCCATGTGATTCAGAAAAAGGTTTTCTAGTGGAAATAATGAACCTGTATGGCCAAAACGTTCCAATATTTAAGATGGAATATGATCAGAAAAATGAATATCAAAAATTCGACATAAGTCATCTCCTCGACGGAACTTATCTTATAAAAGTAATTTGCAACGATGTACAAACTTACAGAATGCTGCAAAAAATATCCTCACGATAATTTTTACAAGGTAGAAGGCAAACGAATTCTCCTGATTCGTTTGCCGGTTGTATCAAACCACAATTCATCGGTGCAGTTGGGATCACCATGGTAGTTTACTGTAATTTCAATTCCGGGCAGAATATCTTCAATGGCATAAAAATCAATATTTCCGTTTTCTTCATCGTAGACAAATTCTGCATTCGGTTGATACGAATGATTGTAAATCGAACCAAAACCCAAAGCAATTGCCGCTTCCTGATCAAATTTCCCCCAAACAAAATAATAATCGTGAAGTTCGGTCTGATGAATGACATCCACCTCGTTCTCAGGGATGACAATGACTGGGCAAACTTCAATGAGATCACCTGAATTAATTTTTGCAGCAGTAAAAACTCCCCTTCCTGATATTTCAGAATGCATGACAAATAGACCAGGTATGCGTTGCATATTGTATGAATAGCTAATTTGTAATAAAGCAAAATTACTACCTTTGAACTTCTATTTCAAAACTATGGTGGATGTTAAACTATTTTCGGGAACTCAATCCAGGTATCTAGCCAGTCAGATTGCTGACCACTATGGAGAATCTTTAGGCAATATGACCATCCAGAAATTTTCGGATGGCGAAATGCAACCAGTTATTAACGAATCCGTTAGAGGTACCTTTTCATTTTTTATTCAGTCCACCTTTTCTCCAGCTGATAATCTTCTGGAGCTTTTGCTGATGATTGATGCTGCCAAAAGGGCTTCCGCCGATTACATTACCGCTGTCATACCTTACTTTGGCTATGCAAGACAAGATCGCAAAGACAAACCAAGGGTGCCCATTTCCTCCAAATTGATTGCAAATTTGATTCAGGCCGCTGGTGCACACAGAATTATGACCATGGATCTCCACGCAGATCAGATTCAGGGGTTCTTTGATATCCCGGTGGACCATCTCAAATCGGAGGCCATTTTTATGCCTTTTCTGGAACAAACAGATCTCACAAATGCCATATTTGCCTGCGCGGATGTAGGAGGAGTCAAAAGAGCCAGAGCCTATGCCAAATATTTTCAAAAAGACCTGGTAATTTGTGACAAGTATCGCAAAAAAGCCAATGAAGTTGAAGGAATTACAGTTATCGGAGATCCTGCCGGTAAAGAGGTTTATTTGATTGATGACATAGTTGATACCGCAGGAACTTTATCAAAGGCCGCTGATGCATTGATCGCAAAAGGAGCTACAAAGGTAAAAGCCATTTGCACCCATCCTGTCTTGTCTGGAAAGGCATACGACATCATCGCAAATTCTGCCTTGGACGAACTGGTGGTTTCTGATACCATTCCATTGCTAAAGAGCTCTCCAAAAATAACTGTCCTGTCCTCTTCCAAACTTTTTGCAAGGGCCATCCGAAATACACATGAACACAGATCTATTACCGCTTTGTTTATGGATAAAGGATAAATGTTAGGCCCATAATAATTTATATATTAATTTATTTTATCATAAATTAATTCTCTTCGCTAGACTTTAACATTTCGTTGTTTAAATTTCAACTGTGGTAAAAAATATTTCTTACCTTTGCGCTCCTTTAAGTTAAATTAAAAGAAATAAGTAATGGAAACAGTACGCATTCAAGGCCTCTTGAGAGACAAAAATGGCAAAGAGGCTGCTAAACGGTACCGGGCCCAGGGTTTGGTTCCTTGCGTTTTATACTCCAAGGATGATCATGTTCAATTTTGTGTGAATCCAGCCGATTTGAAACATCTTGTTTTTAGTCCGGATTTTAAAGTAGCGGAAATAGACATTCAAGGTAAAGCTTATAAGTGCATCTTAAAGGAAATCCAATGGCACCCTGTGACAGATGCAGTTGTTCACATTGATTTTTTGCAATTAATTCCTTCTGTTCCAGTAAAAGTGGAATTGCCTATTCGTCTTAAAGGAGCGGCCCAAGGTGTCAAATCCGGGGGAAAACTGATCCAAAGGATGAGAATGGTTAAAATTAAGACCGTTCCAGAAAATTTGATTTCTGAAATGCAGGCTGATGTAACGAATTTGGATCTTGGACAGACCATGCGAATCAGGGATATCCGTACGGAAAAGGGAGTTGAAATCCTGACTCCTGCGGCGACACCGATCGTTTCAATCGAAATCCCAAGGGCTTTGAAAACAGCGGAGGCTGCTGCTCCTGCCAAAAAGTAAAGATTTCTAAGTTATTAGTATATATATTTAGGGCCTTAATTTCTAATTTTTGGTCTCTCGAGGTTATTACAACAGATAAAGTTTTATTTTTCCTTTCTTTCCCTGAGTTTTTTTAACACCTCCTGGTTAAATTCTCTTTCTGCCCCTTCTAATTTTGCCAATTTGGCAGCCGGCAATACCGCTGCAAATTTTTCATAATAGGCTTTTTTTATTGCCAATTCTTTTTCATCAAAGGCTAGTTGATCATCTATTTCTTTGCGTGGATCTGTTTGATTATTATTGGATTGATTCTTCCGATAATTTCTCTTTGACTTTCTTAAGTCTGATTTTTGTCTGGAATACTCATTGTAGATGGGCCAGAATTTGGTGGATTCTTCCGTGCTCAAATTGAGTCTGGTTGTAATAAATGCAGCTCTTCTTGCTTCCAATTTTTCGAGAGCATCATCCTTTCCCTGTACATTTTCCATTTTCTCAGATTGCGCATATAAGCTCAATTGCATAAAAGTTGCTGCAATAATTATCGCAAGTCTCATTGTGTTTTTATTATTTCTATAAATCATATTTTCAATTCTTAGAGGTTTAAATCTTCTTCTTCCAACTCATCCAATAAATCATCCATAGCTCCTGCAGATGGCTCAATCAAATCTTGTATGTTAGGCAATTCTTCTGCTAAATTTTCAAGACTATAGTCTGATTCGTTCAGGACGATGTATTCATAGAGCTCTTCATCGGTCAAGTCTTTTGCCCAATCATTTTGTGCTTGAATCAGATTAATATGGTACCACCAACTAAAAGCTACAATAATGATGACAGCTGCCGCAACTGAATACCAGGTCTTCAAAAATTGAACAACCTTGCCTGTTGATTTTAAGGAGGCTTTCTTTTGGATGGATGACATCACAAGCTCTGGCATTTGACCAAAATATCCATCTGGAACTCCGAACTCCTCCGGCAGATTTATAAGTCCACTTTTATCAAGGCCTTTGATCAATTCTATCTGTTTCGAAGGAAATTCAGAAAAGTAACTTGATGGTATAGTCATTGATTCATTTCCTTCTTCCTTGCTATAAATGCCGGCTTCCAGTGATATCAGATTCATTACATAATCCACATTTGTAGAAAAATAATCATCTTTTGTTTTGAAAGCAGACTGTAAGGAACCATCATAAGTATCCAGCACAGACTCAAAACCATGTTCATTGATTTCTTCAGAGATTCTTTTGACTGGATTGCACATATTCTTGAATTTTTTTTACCGCATGATGAAACGAAGATTTCAAAGCTCCTTCACTGGTTTCCAGCAATTCCGACATTTCCTTATAAGGCATTTCGTCGTAATACCTTAAGTGAAAAACCTGTCTTTGCTTTTCCGGTAAAGTCAAAATGGCTCGTTGCAAAATCTGGTTGGTTTCGTCACCAACATAATAAGGATCTGCCTGCAACCTTAGAATGGCAGGATGTGTAGCCAATTCATCCAGAGATTCCGCAAACTGCCTTTTCTGTTTCTCGAGAAAACTCAGAGATTCATTACCCGCGATCCTATACATCCAGGTGTAAAGACTGCTTTTACCTTCAAAAGACCCTATGTTTCTGAAAATCTTGATGAAGGTGTTTTGCAATACATCATCAGCATCTTCATGGTTTAAAACCATTCTCCTGATTTGCCAATAGAGCTTTTCCTGATATTTCTCCACAAGAACTCTGAAACCTTTGTTCAGAGTGTTTGGATCGGAAAGCCATTCCAGAATTTGTCGGTCTTCCTCCGTTGTCACTTGGTTTTTATTTGTCTCTTTGACCATGCTTCGTGCTTATCGTTTAATTTCATTTCCAATTTTATCAAATCGGCCTTAGCAAATTGCAAAAATGAGAGATAATAAAGTAAATTTGTAAAATAATTTGATGAACCAAACATGAAAGTGATTTGCAAATGGTTATTGAATATTCTTGGATGGAGGGTTGAAGGCGCAGATTCCTTGCACAACATAAAAAAGTTTATTATCATTGTTGCCCCACATACTTCTAACTGGGACTTCCCACTGGGCCTTTTGGTCCGAAAAGCCCATCAATTGGATATGGTAAGATACCTTGGCAAGTCCAGTTTGTTTAAATGGCCTATTGGGTGGATATTCAGAGCCCTCGGAGGCTATCCTGTGGATCGCAGCAAATCTACAAACATGGTCCAATCATACGTTGAGGTTTTTAATGCCCACGACCAATTTGCCATAGTCCTCGCCCCAGAAGGCACACGCAAAAAAGTAGAACACTTTAAAACAGGCTTCTACTATATTGCGAAAGGCGCAAAAGTGCCCATTATACCTTGCATTTTTGATTGGGAAAACCAAACAGTCCGGTTTCTTGATTCATTTGTACCCGGCGAGAATAGTGAGCGGGATCTGCAATATTTGGAATCTTTATTTAAAGGGATTAAGGGTCGGAACCCTGAATTGGGTATCTAGAAAAATTAAAAATTTTGATCTTTCGTTGGCTCAGGACCCATTTAACATTCATTTAAGCAGAAGCTTATTAAACAATGTGTTATGTTTGTAGTCTAATATTTTATATGCCGATGAAATCCATTTACCTGATTTTAGGAATCACTTTTGTGGGTCTGTGCTTTTTATCCAACCGGGCCGGGAGAGCGAGCTCCCAAAATTTAGGCTCCACAGGTGCACCTAAGGAGCAAACGGTTTGTAAAAGCTGTCACAATGGCCCGATCGATGTTAGCGTATCCATTCATTTATTGGATGGAATGGATACAGTGAACACCTGGGAACCTGGTAGAAATTATACGGTCAGGGTGGCTGTACATCATACTGGAGGGACTGTTCCGAAAGCTTACGGCTTCCAGTTAACTGCAATCAACGCGCCGCTGAATTCAGATGGTCCCAGCATACAGTCAATTTCTCCTTTAAGTGCTAATGTGAAATTGGGGACAGCTCAGGGTCGTTTATATGCTGAGCACAATGACAGGAGTACCACTCCGGTTTTTGAAGTAAGTTGGACAGCACCTGAGTCGGGATTTGGTCCGGTTAGTTTTTATACTGCCGCTAACGGAGTGAACAGTGACAATAATCTGACAGGCGACGGTTCTGCTAAAGTGGCTGCACAATGGAATGAAAAAATGAGCTCAAATTCTAATAAGCTGTCTTTAAACCGCTCAATTAGTTTGTATCCGAATCCGGCAAGTGAAGCAAGCTTTGTAAAAGATGAGGCTGGTTTAGTTCATCGAATCGTGATTAGAGATTTGTTGGGCAAATTATTGAAATCTGAGATTCTGGATGTAGGTAAAAAGTCTATCCTAATTTCTGATTTGCAGGATGGGGTTTATATGGTACAGTTTTTCGCAAAAGATTCTCAACTGATAAAGACCCAGCGTTTGGTCAAGAGAAATCTAAGACCATAATTTTTGCACCAGCTTTCTTCCTTATCGGGACAGCTACCTTATACACCATGGAATCCAAATCAAGAATGAAAACAAGAAGAATAAAAAAAGTGGCTGTTTTGGGTGCTGGATTAATGGGATCCTCCATTGCATGTCATTTTGCCGGTTGCGGATTTGGTGTATTGTTGTTGGATCTTCCTTTCGAGGGTCCGGATAGAAACAAAACAACCAAAGAAGCATTGGATCGGTGTATTAAAGCAAAACCATCCAATCTTTTTCACAAAAACTTTATCAATAGGATTGAATGTGGAAACCTGGAGGACAATATGTCCGACTTAAATCAGGTGGACTGGATTGTAGAGGTGATCATAGAACGCCTTGAAATTAAAAAAGAGCTTTACGAAAAAATTGAAAAACACCGCAAACAAGGGACAATCATCACCAGCAATACTTCCGGAATTCCTGTACACTTGTTGATCCAAGAAAGGAGCGATGATTTTAAAAAACATTTTTGCGTAACACATTTTTTTAACCCACCCAGATATCTACCTTTGTTAGAGGTAGTTCCTTCCGAATTTACCCAGGCGGATGTGATCCAGTTTATCCTAGATTTTGGGAAGAGATTCCTTGGAAAACAGGTGGTATTGTGCAAAGATACACCTGCCTTTATTGCCAACCGCATTGGCGTACCTGTCATGGGCAAAATTTTTGAACTTGCCTATGGGCTTAAGATGAATATTTCAGATGTCGATAAATTGACAGGACCTGCTCTGGGCAGGCCAAAGTCAGGTACTTTCCGTCTTACAGATGTCGTAGGATTGGATACTGCGCTGATGGTGATTAAAGGATTAAAACAAAACTGCCCCAACGATCATTTGCTCCAAAATTTAAGCGCCCCACCCTTCTTGGAATTCCTCGCTGAAAATAAATGGTTTGGCAATAAATCAGGTAAGGGATTTTTTGTAAAGACCGGATCAAATGATTCTACAGGAAAACCCATCATTGATGCTTTGGATCTCCAAACTTTGGAATATAGACCGGACCCAAAAACTTCTTTGGAGAGCATTCAGATTTCCAAACAAATTGATGATTTGCCAAAGCGTTTAAAAGCTATCCTAAAATGTAAAGATGCTGGTGGAAGTTTGATTCGAAAATCATTTGGTTTTTTATTTGGTTATACTTGTCATCGAATTCCTGAAATCAGCGATCATCTGTACAGCATTGACCAGGCCATGCGCAATGGGTTTGGCTGGGACATGGGACCCTTTGAATATTGGGATGCGGTTGGATTTGACCAGGGATTGGAATTGATCTCGGAAGCTGAAATTATGCTTCCTGAATGGCTCGAAAAACTAAAGCAGTCAGGTATAAATACATTTTACCAAGTGAGACAAGGTAAATTGTGTTGTATCAATCCAATTACATTAGACTTCGAACCCCTGCCCGGCCAGGAAGATATCATCCAACTCCATTATCTTTCACAAGAAAAAACGATTTTTAAAAATTCAGAAATTAAACTGTATGACATTGAAGAAGGAGTACTGTGTCTTGAATTTACCAGCAAATACAATGCAATAGGAGAAGGAATACTCAAAGGAATTCAGGAATCCATTCAGATAGCAGAAGATCAAGGTTGGAGGGGTTTGGTCATCGGTAACAATTCGACCAATTTTACCGTAGGGGCCAATTTGATGCTGATTGGAATGGCCGCATTCCAACAGGAATACGATATGCTGGATCAGGCGATCCGAATGTTTCAACAAACTTCTATGCGCTGCAGATATTCAGCGGTTCCCGTGGTTGCAGCCACTCAGGGGTATGTCTTCGGTGGAGGCACGGAATTATTGATGCATTGCGATGCTGCGGTCTGTGCAGTTGAATCCTATATCGGACTGGTAGAAGTGGGGGTTGGATTGATCCCAGGTGGTGCAGGAACCAAAGAATTTGCTTTGAGGTTTAGTGATCAGATGAAAGTTGGAGAAGTTCATATTCCACAACTCATCGAAAGTTTCAAAACCATTGCCATGGCTTCTGTAGCTACTTCAGCTTTCGAAGCTTTTGATTATGGATATCTGTTGAAATCGCGCGATAGGGTAAATATCCATAATAAGACCCAGATTTATCAGGCCAAACAACGTGTTTTGGATCTATCAAATCACTACACCCAACCAATTCCAAGAAACGACATTTACGTCCTGGGAAGGGCTGGATTGGGCACCTTATACTCCGCAGCACACTCTTTATTAAGAGGTGGTTTTGCTTCTGAGCACGATATAAAAATTGCAAGGAAGATAGCATTCGTTTTATGTGGTGGAGATTTGTTTGGTCCACAAATGGTCAGCGAACAATATCTTCTCGATCTTGAAAGAGAAGCCTTTCTTTCCTTGTGTTCTGAGCCAAAAACGATGGAGCGAATCCAGTATATGTTGGAAAATAATAAACCTCTGAGAAATTAATACGCCTGAGTTCAATCTCTTCCAAATACCAATTGAGCCTTTGCACCAACGGATAAATTGTCCAAACAATTCTCTGAAAGAACCTGTGAATAAGTAGGACTTAGAGATAAAGGAATAAGCATCACAAGGCATCATAAAATACAACATCAATTCTGACTTCAATTATTACAAGCTCTTATGATGTGCAGATGGGTTGGACTGGATTCCTGGGTAAAATTCATTATAATCCCAGAATACTCATTAGAATTCTATTACGAACCAAAATAGCTTTAAAATCAAACCTCTTCCCGAAATTTGTCCTTAATGAAATTAAATTGACCAAACAAAGTATTGTTTGGTTCCTTCCTTAGCGAGTGAAATCGTTCACTCGCTTTCCGACCTTGTCGGAACCAGTCAGTCATGCGCAAATTTCTTGCGAGGAGTCCAGTTTTTATTGGTATTTTGACTTTCATGACGAATCCCAATGACATTTTTGAGTTTAAAAAGATACACATCAAGTCCAAATCACAAAATGAACCATTTCAACATAACTATTAAAATTTCTGTCTGAATCAAGATCTCAACTAACTGTGGCAAGGTTTTCAAAACCCTTAAATGGTTGAGTGGATCTTAGCATATATACCCATAAGATCTGTCAAACAGAGTATATTGGGTGGCAATAGGCGGGTAATAGCGCAATAATTTTGTAAAAATTTCGAATTTATAATTCAACTTCATGTTGCAAAGAGAAAGTGTACAAAATCACTTGGTCCTTTCTGTTGCGAGCACCATTTTTACGTGAAGATTGACCCCAATCTGTAAAACATCAACAAGGTCTTGCACCTTTAAATTTTGATCCAATCTCAATACAACTGTCAAATCAGGTACTTTGGTAAGGTATTTCCTCAAAGTTGGTTCCAATTGATCGTATGGCACTTCTTGTTTTTCAATATAATATCTGAGATCTTTGGTTACTGAAATACTGATGGGCTTTTTTGAAGTTTGCTCACTTTGTTTGGAAGAGGGCAACATCAATTTGATCACGTTGGGATTGGCCAAAGTCGAAACAATCAAAAAGAACAACAATAGAAAAAACATAATGTCATTGAGTGACTCAACACTTAATTCTGCTCCTTCTCGGTGGCGACCTCTTCCTCTGATCTTCATGATTTGATTATTTTAAGAAAGAGAATTAGTGTTTAACGGGTGTATGAAGCATATCCATAAATTCAATACTACTTCTTTCAAGCGTATTTACTTCCTCATCGAGCATCATGGTCAAAAAATAATAACCCAAAAAAGCCAATATACCGACCAACAAACCTCCGGCTGAGGTGAGCATTTTTTGGTACAGTCCACCAGAGATTACGCCTACGGATAAATTGTCTGTCAAAGAAATATCATAAAATATCTTGATGACCCCCATGATAGTACCTAAAAATCCAAACATTGGAGCCAACCTCGCGATCAAAGAAAGATAAACGATTTTTTTCTCCAATCGAAAGGTCTCTACCCTTCCTACATTTTCAATTGCATTTTCAATTTCAGGCATGGGTCGTCCCAGACGTTGCAATCCCTTTTCCACCATCCTTGCCAAAGGAGTGTCACTACTGGCACAGATGCCCTGTATTGCTGCAATATTGGCGCTACCGATATTGGCTCTGAGATTCTGCATGACTCTTTCGTCTTCCTTGACAACTGCTTTGATCGTCAACCATCTTTCGATGAAAATATACAAAGCAATAAAAGACAAGAGAATTTGAATACTGATGATGACGATACCCAATGGACCACTATTGATGATGATATCAACAATGCTTTGTGATGCTAACTGAGATTCAGGTGGAGTAAGATCAGTTGCTGCTGGATTGGCTTGTAAAAAAAACATCTGCTTTAGTTATTTTGCTTTTAAACGTTTTCTATTTGGCAGTTTAGTATATCTATAACAGAATTACTTCCAAATTTCGCCACAAATGTAATTTTATTTTAATATAATGACCAAAAAATATGACCGATGCGGATAACAACAAGTCCAAATATCTGATTTAATGTACTGATTTATAAATATTTAAGTAGTATATAAATTCAAACTATTCATTCATTTGCGCCATCGGTAAATAAGGCAAGCTAAATTTTGACATTCATTTTGTAGAATTGACTTATTATTGCCATATGCCAGAATTTATTGCCATTCATTCACTTTGGTTGTCTATTGCTTTTTTGGCTGGAATCGCCACTAAAAGATTAGGACTACCTCCTCTGGTGGGATTTATGCTTACCGGAATAGGACTAAATCTTACAGGATATATTTCCCAAAATGTCAATCCTTTGCTGGAGGCTTTGTCAGAGATCGGCATCATGTTGTTGTTATTTACGATCGGCTTAAAATTAAAAGTAAAGACTCTGATAAAGCCTGAAATCTTAATTCCTGCCAACCTGCATATTCTAATCACGACCCTTTTGATTGGTGGAACTGTATTTGGACTATCTTATTTTGGGGTACAATATTTTATCGGATTGGATATTTGGGCTAGTCTCTTGATTGGGTTCAGCCTCAGCTTCTCAAGTACTGTATTTGTGATTAAGGTATTGGAGGAAAGAGGAGAGATACAAGCATTTCATGCTAAAATTGCAATTGGCATCCTGGTGATTCAAGACATTGTTGCCGTCGTTTTTCTAAGTTTTTCTTCAGACAAAATGCCTGGTCTGCTGATACTTGCTCTGCCCTTGTATTTATGGCTGGTATCCAAAATCATGTTTTGGATTTTAGATCAGACTGGACGAGGAGAATTGCTCACTCTTTTTGGGTTGGTCAGTACTTTCATTGCAGGTGCATCTGCCTTTGAATTTTTTGGTTTGAAATCTTCCCTGGGTGCTCTGGTTCTTGGTATGTTACTGGTCAACCACAAAAAGTCAGGAGAGCTGTATGACCGGATCATGAATTATAAAGATTTTTTTCTCATTGCATTTTTTGTGAAAATCGGATTGACAGGCGTGATTAATTTGGATGTCTTCGTGGTCTCTTTGATCCTCTTGGTTTTTTTATTTTTTAAAATGGGGCTGTTTGTCTATTTATTTTCATATTTTCCCATTAAACCCCGGACCTCATTTTTAAGCTCAGCCTCCCTTTCCAACTACAGCGAATTTGGTCTGATCACCGGGGTCGCCGGAGTCCAAATGGGCTTGTTGAATCATGAATGGATTCTTATTTTTGCCATTTTGATGTCCTTTTCATTTGTGATTGCATCTCCCTTCAACAGTAAAATTCATTTGATATTTGACAGATACAGAGATCAAATATGCAGGATTGGCTGGAAATCAAAATTTATAGATGAGGACCCAAAAATATTTCCAGATACAGAAGTACTTGTCATTGGAATGGGAAGTTTGGGTAGACCAGCCTATCGGTATTTTGAACAAACCAAAAAGATGAAAACCCTTGGCTTGGATTATAACCAGGAACAAGTAGAGACATTAAAACAACAAAATTACCAGATCTTCTATGGTGATGCGGCAAGCAGTGAATTATGGAGTAGCATTGATGCGAAATCCATTCAGTTGGTCCTTCTGGCCATGAGTGACTTTAGTGCCAATCTGATCTGCCTTCATGAAATTTTAAAATTAAAAAACAGAAAATTTAAAATTTGTGCCATTAGTCATTACGAAGATGAGACGAGTACTTTTAAGACACTTGGTGTAGATTATGTGTACCAATACAAGGAAAATATTGGTGCAGATTTTGCGGAGCAATCCATGCTTTCAATCTCTGTTTAATCAATCATTGTCAAATGGACTTCATTGCAAGTAAAAATGGTTTATTAACCAAGTCTTTCTTTAAATTTCGTACCAAATCAAAGTAAAAATCAGCTCTGTACAAATTTATTTCAAGGAGTTATGTCTTGTTTCTTCATATGACTCTCCATACGAATCATAAAGACAAATCAGGGTTTAAAGAAAATATTAAGAGATCAGATTAAAATGCGGAGAGTCAGGGATTCGAACCCTGGATACCCTTTTGGAGTATACACACTTTCCAGGCGTGCTCCTTCGACCACTCGGACAACTCTCCAACAATAAAGGTCTGATTTATAATACATTAAATAAATCTAACCTACGCCGGATCGCAAAGTTAAAGCTTTTTGGAAAATTCAGGATATGGTATTTAGATTAAAAGTAGTCCTTGCGTTTTGTGAAGTGATCTGACCAATTTCTTCTATAGGCATGGAAAGGATTTCTGAAATCTGCATCGCTACAAATTTTAAATAGGATGGTTCGTTGCGTTTGCCTCTAAAAGGGACAGGACTCAGATAAGGGGCATCTGTTTCTAAGACCAAATAATGAGGCCCAACAGATGAAATAATTTCTGGTAGTGTCGATTTTTTGTAAGTGACCACACCACCTATACCGAGTTTAAATCCTGCATGACAAACCCTTTTTGCTTGCTCAAGTGTACCACTAAAACAATGAAATACCCCCGATAGTGTCCCGTCTTGCAACTCTTCAATTAATTGCAGCGATTCTTCAGTAGCCTCTCTGGAATGTATGCTCACAGGTAGTCTCAATGCTTTACTCCATTCTAATTGAATCTTAAAACTATCCAATTGATCAGAAAATGAAGTTTTGTTCCAATATAAATCCAATCCAATTTCTCCGATACCAATCCAATTTCCTTGCGATAAATAATTGTAGATTGTGTCAAGTTCTGAACGAAAATTTTCTGAAACAGAACAAGGATGTAAGCCCATCATTGGAAAGCAATAATCCGGGTATGATGAGGCCAATGAAATCAAGTCATTTACGGAAGTTAAATCTATATTGGGCATCAGTAGAGCAGAAATATTTTCTTGCTTTGCCCTATGGATCATTTCAGATTGGTCTTCCTTAAAATCATCCAAATAGATGTGCGTGTGTGTATCAATTAAAACCATTGAATTAAAATTAAACCAATTACAAATGTCCGAGATATTCCTGTAAAATCAACACTGCACTTACACGATCCACCAAACTTTTATCTCTCCTTTTCATTTGAGGCAATCCACTTTGCCAGATCCTTTTTCTGGCTTCCACTGAGCTGAATGATTCGTCCTGAAAGTCAATATTCAATGATGGAAATTTATCTTTTATTCGGATGGCAAAATTTTTAATGACTTGGCTTAAAGCTGTATCCTGACCATCTGTATGAACAGGTAATCCAAATACAATCATTTCAACCTCTTCATTTAAAATATAGTTGCTTAGGTATTCGAAAAGTAGTTCTGTGGGTAAAGAAATTAAAGGATTCACGATGATTTGAAGAGGATCTGTCACTGCAAGACCACACCTCTTCTTTCCATAATCCACGCAGACAATTCGTGCCAAAACCTCTTCTAAATTTTACACAAAGCTACGATAAAATCAAAGCTAAAAAAAGAACCCCCTTGGATCATTATCCAAGAGGGGTCCCATCCCAAAAACAGTAAACTCTTTAGAACAAAACGAATTTAGCCTTATTGAATTACAACCATTCTCCGTGTAGCGGAATATCCATCTGCATCGAGTTGATAGAACAAGACGCCGGTAACTCCAAGCTGCGCGTGGTTGATCTGCATGCTGTTATAACCTTTAATAGCCTGCATACTGGTCTTCCAGATGATTTTGCTATTAAGATCATACACTGTCAATGTGGCATGACTTGCGCGAGGCATTTCAAAACCAATGACGGTCAGATCAGAGAATGGATTGGGTTGATTCTGATACAGGACGAAACCTGGTTGTTCTGTGACAACCGCTCCGTTTCTGAATCCCAATCTTATATTCATTTCCTCCAGGTTGAGTCCATATGCTTCAGCTGGAGTAATGGATGAATTAATTTGAATATGTGAGGACAATTTACCAGTCGAAAGAGCTCTGAATTTCACCGCAAACAAGTCTCCGGGATTTTCAATGGCCGTGCCCCGAATACTGTTTAAACTCATGGTTATAAATCCAGAGTTGGCTTTGTTGATACCAAAATTCTCTTTGCTCAAAAACTCAGAATAAGTAATGACATCACTGTATTCTAAAACAGTTGGATCAAACTGGATGGTAAACTGCATTCCCAAATATGGTTTGGCTGCAGCAAACTGAATGGGTACGGTCAGCTCATCTCCTGCAATAAATGACTTCTCGTTGGTGATGGCGCTCATACTTTCTCTAGTTCTTGATTTTGAAGCAACCCCATTGGCTACCACAGATCCATTCAGGTCTCCAATTTTGATGGCCTGAAAGTTGGCTGACATATCGCGATCAAAAGAATTGATTTCAAAATGCTTTGGATAATTTTCGTAAAGCACTGCATCTTCTTTCTCCTCAAAAGTATAGGACTTATCCACAAATACCCAAGAGGTATTTTTTGCAAACTGAGTCGTTTGACCAAGGATTAGTTTCCGAAGCTCAATGATGTCAGTAGTTGTAATGGTCTTGCTATCATTGACATCTGCAGCAATAATCAGATATGGATCCGAGAGATTCTCCAGTCCTAGAATATGCTTTTGAATTCTTACGATGTCCGCAGTGGAAATACCATTGCCATGATCGTCATTTTTGTAAGGTCTTACGGTGTATTTTGCCCCATTTAAATCCATGGACATAAAAGCGTAACGTCCGGATTCATTCGTTTTAATGGCAGATGCTGAGCTACCTTCCAGATTCACTTCCACAGATTTCACGGGTTCATGTCCATTGGAGGTTGTTGCAGCAATTAATCCGGTTACATTACCTGTCAAGTTTCTACGACAAGCACGGTTATTGTCCTGCACATCGATGAAAGTTCTGCAATAAGCTTGTTCTCCCGTGGTGACGTCGGTTACCCACATCAACACAGTTCTCTGTCCTATGCTGTCACAACCATAACATATAGATTTGTCTGTGGTGTCACTTGAGAAGGAGAAAGTCACGCGATTACCACATGGGTGATAGCTTCCTCTGTCAAGATCACTGGCCCAGACACAGATCATGGCAGTGTCTATTGCTCCATCACCATCCAGATCCATTGGCATCAAATCAATGGCAACTCCATTCAAACAATATGGTGTTGGCTGTTTACAGTTGACAATGCTAAAATCGCGGAATCTGGTCGTTTTATTACCACACTTGTCCTCAAAGACATATTTAATGGTGTGATGCCCTAATTTATATCGACCGGAGGCATTGATCTCAGATCCCACTCCATTATTCACGATATCATACTTCCCATTTCTGTCGAAATCGATGTGGTATTCCCAAAACAATTCACTTGGAGGGGTGCAATCATCATCACCCGTCACCACCAGAACCACAGGTCCATTCAAGCAGCTGTCAAACGTACAGAAGGTTGTGTCCGTAAAACTACCAAACATATCAGGAGCTTCCAAATTGTGGACCTTTATGACCTGTATGTACTCTTTCTGATCAAATTCGTATTGGTGTGTTGAAGAATTATAGTAAAACTGACACCAATCGATGGCTTTCCACTTTCTCAGTATTTTATAACAGGCATCTGCTCCGTTCACAATCCTAAAAACTTCATCTTTCATGCTAAATGCAACCAAGTCGCATTTATCTTCATAAATAGCCCTTGGTCTTCCGGTTACATCAGCAGATAAGGTATTTGGATCCAGGCAACCTGTCAAAGTGGTATCCGCTGGCCAAACAATGTGAGAATCTAATTTGAACGGACAGTAATTGTGGAAATAAATATATTGGCTGCAAGTATCTCTACCATTTCGATCACTTACCTCCCAATATCTCACGATATATCCAGTGTTGCATTGAGTGCGGTTGTCATCATGCCATGTTCTGATTGTTAAATCACAATTATCATGTGCAAATCCATCGTGTATTTTAAACACGGTATCTTGATTGTAGCAATTTTTGACATATCGAATCGTGCGTGTATTGTATAAATAAGCAGAATCTGTCTGTATAACACCAAATACGGTCAGGTCATTGATACTAAAATGATAGTCGCAGGCTACTGTCAGATCCACAGGAGGTCTGCAAATTGGTCTGAGTTTATCTTGCACTTCTACTTGAACCATGCAATCATTTGTATTGCCCCATTTGTCTTTTGCTCTGAAAACTACAGTAATGATTTGACCAACATCTTCACAACAGAACTCCACATAAGGTCTGAATGGATCCGGCAAGTTGTCGCCATCGCATGGCCCGTCATTCATTCTTCTGACAAGGAATGAATCAATGTGACAATCATCATAAGATCCATCGTCAAAAGTTTTGGCATACACATGTGCACGACCATCCAGAGAAAGTGCAACGACTGTTTCGCGATCACAAATAACAACCGGAGCTGTTTTATCTCTGACCGTAACATCCACAATACAAGAGTCAACATTGTAGCATTCATCATAAGCCCTATATACCACACGGTGATACCCAACTGGCAATTTTATGGAGCCGCCATTTTGATTGGTAAGAATACCTCCAGGATAAACTATATCTACTCTTACAGGTCCACCACAACTGTCAAATACGATGGCTGGTGGCATATAAACGGTGCCTTCACAGCGGTAATTGCCATCTGTTGTTGCCTCAATTGGATATGGACAATGAATATAAGGAGCTTCATCATCTACGATTTCAATAAGCTGAATACAAACTCTTGATATTTCGCGACTACACCACCACTCGCGGATGGTCCACATTCTCATGATTTTGGTTACACATCCTACTTTACCAAGATTGATGTCTTCATAAATGGTAGCAACATTGCAATAAATATCAGAGGGTGGCCACAATGGAACAGTTGCAAATGTCAAAGGACTTTTGGATATGGTGTCTCTGTACGTAGGTACACCTGTATAGGTAGGGCTGGGATGGCCTCTTTGATCCAATGGAATCCGGTTGTATCTGATATCCTTGCATTTGATTGGATTCAGATTTGCTTTGGTCCAGTCGGCAGGACAGGTTACTTTGGTGGTATCGAATCTTCTAAGCAAGGTAGTATCATTACAAATGCCAGATTCATTACCATACAAATCTCTTGCTTTGTAACGTCTGACCATCTGTTTGATATACAGAGGATCGCAAGGAAGTGGTGTAATGATTTCATCCACGAGAATCAATGTATCCCAACCACATGCATCATAATGCGCAGGCTTGAGCTGAGAAGCAAAAAAACATGGAATGGTATCCCTACCACAATGAATCACTGGTGCTAACTTGTCCTCCACCAGGATGTCACCCCAACACCGGTTGCGACTGATGTTGTCGTAAATTTCAACTTTCAGTTTTTGTCCAGCCTGGGCACCGGTAACAATGTCCCTGGGATTGAGTGGCTGATTGTGTTTGTTATAAATGGTGACGGTAAATTGCCCTCCCGGACAACTGGATAAGGTGTCGTTCAATATCATAGCCGGGGTAACCCTCGCCTGACAATATTGATCCAAAGACACTTGTGTAAGCCCATTGCATGCCAACGAACACTGCGCCGATAATTCTATAATAGAAGTGGCGAGTGTAAAAAAGATTAAAACTGCCAAAGATAAAAGCCGTTTACTTTGGAAGGATAAGCTTGAGTTGGAAATGGGAGATGTAAAAATCGTTTTCTCCATGAGATCCTCTATTTAATGATTAAAAAAAAATTATTTTAGTGCAGGGTATAAGACATCACTGTCAAATACTCTCCAGAATATTCAATTCAGAATATTTTTTTTCAAAGACGAAAAGTGAAAAACCTCAAAGGTCAATCGAAAAGACTTCTTTGAAAAAGCCCTAAAATCATTCGTTGGTTAAATGCTAAATTGCGCAGTTTGCGCTAAAGAGAGGATCTGTTATAAACTGGGTTGGGTTGTAATCACCACAAAGGTAATATACATATTTAAATTTCCTACTATTTATTTGCAATTTTTTTCCAATCACATATAAATAGCCGAAAACTTTAATACGTCACAAAGGTATATCATTTATGTCATACCCTTAAATACCCATAAATAAGTATTTTATTATATTAAATATATAATAAATGTGTATTTTATTAATTATTAATTATTTATATATTATTATTACCGATAAACTTATCGCAAACTCCAGTAAAATCCATATATATAAATAGCCATAATATATAATAACGTTGCAATCTCAATGTCTTTGAATAAGGAATTCCAATCAAAAATTACATCCTATTCCACCGTAACGCAACTCCAGTAAAACTTGAATTAGATCAAGATTTTCCGTAGCCGAAGATCCCAAAGGCCTCATTCAGAGGCCTATTTAGACCTGTCGAAATTCTTTCATCTATTTGCTTTTGCTTCTAATCAGCTTTCCTTGTTTCTGCAAATTGCCTGAACTAAATTTATAAATCAACATGCCCTGATGGTCACCCAAATGCTCCGAAGTTAGACACCAATAGTTCAAACCTTTCTCCAAGGTCTTCCAGCTTTGATGAATCAATTTTCCTTGAAGGTCCATCAATTCGAGTTTGCATTCCATTCCGATGTTTGATTCGCACTGGATACAAAATTGGTCCTGAAATGGATTGGGATTTACTTTCCAATTTTTCCAGAAAGGCTCTGCCATTTCTGATGGAGTGATTCGCAAATACAATGGATAAGCCATCGTATTTCCTCCATAAACTTCATTGGCTCTGTAATCGGTATTCCTGATCAATTCTTTCAATGAACCGTTCCTAAAAACCTCCCATATGATCCGAATCACTTTTTGATTCTCCTGAATTCGGATTGGAAAGAGCCCATTGTAACTTATACTCAATTCTCCGTCATGAATATGATATTGCTGGGGATCCATTTCTACGCCTTCCACTTTCTCCGTCATATCCAATACTTTTACCGGAAATCCAATTAACGGATCAAACTTCAAAGAAAACTGATATCCCTCAATGGTCATATCATCATTGACTACAAAATCCGAAATATTGCGCATTCCTGAAACCAGAATATGATCGCCTGTCCGAAACTCATGATGTCTGATACGACCCGTGGTTATTCTTTCCTGATAACCCGATGCTGAGCTGACATCTCCAGTTTTGATTGAAACAAAATCTATTAATTTACTTTCATCGATACGAGGAATATTAAGTAGTTCTTCAAAATTTTCAAACAAAGGAAAACGAGGATCTTCGAATTGATAATTTTTAGACAGAAATCTCCATGATGTATTTCCAGGAACTTCGTTTGCTGCACCAGTGATCAATTTTCTCAACCAGGTAATATCTCGAACGCTGACCTTGCCATCTCTATCCACATCAGCTGCAATCCATTGCAACGGATTCTCAAATTCCGAAATTCCAAGAATGTGTTTTTGAATATAAATAATATCCTGAGTAGAAATTCCGTCTACCCATTTCCCTGCCTCGTAAACGGGATATAGCTTAACTTCATCACCCAATTGGAAATGATTAAAATGAAATCTTCCATCTTTCTCAGTTTTAAAAATACTTTTTCCGTACAAATCCCTAAATTCGACATTCTCCATGGGAGATTCCTTTGAATCCTTCACGATTCCAGTAACATATATGGTTGAATCCCGCCGGAAGTTGGTGCAAAACATCATCGGATCATCTACATTCACCAAACCCAGACAACTTGCAGAGTTATCAGATTCATCCACCACAAAAACAGTGAACCTCCAGATAGAATCCGGAAATTGAGTGTGTTGACTACAACTAATGTACCTGATGGTATCAGCATAATTACCTGGGGTAAAAGTAATTCTGATGTCTTCATTTCGGGTACAATTATCTGAAAAGCTCAACAATAGATCTCGTGCTATTATAACCGCACTATCATTTATTTGAATATTCCGATCGATCAATCTGCAATTCACCTGCGGTGAAATTTTATCCACCAACTCAATAAATACAGTGTCTCTCGTCATATTTCCACAGTCATCTGTCGCTGTAAATATTACCCGAGTGACACCAAGTGGATAAGTGTCGCTTGCATTTGCTCCATTGTTGTTGTAATCATTTACGATGTCTACGTTTTCATGACAACTAAGAACAGACACAAGATCCAAAGATAAAAATGGGTTGCAGGTATCTGCTGTTGAACAATATAGAGTATCTCTGGGTCCCAATAAACGAATCGGCCCAAAATTGGTCAAGGTAAGAATTTGAGTATCTCTGGCAATCATTCCCAGACAAGAAGTAGCTGTCCACATCCGCAACATTCTTTGACATGAATCCGGAGGTGTGGTCAACATGCTATCCCTCCAACTGAATTGCACTGTTTGACAACTATCCAGAGGAATAAAAGGTCTGGATTGAATGCTGTCTGGATGATTGGGATGACAGGCACGCAAGCTGGTGTCCCTTGCCCAAATTATTCCTGCAGGATTAAAAACATAGTTATTTACGATAGTAAGCCTTTGTCTGCAACTTGAATCTACCGAACCATTCTGAAATTCAATTCTCCATTTGCGCAAAATAATTCCTGACTTACATGCCCCTAAAGTACCTGAATCAGAATAAGTAATTCCATTGGTAACGGTATCAATACAGGCACCTGAAAGAGAAGGTTCGCCAGCAATAGCCAGGTCAAATCGATCCTGTGTGCATGATAGGGTTATATCGGGTGGACAGACAATATTTACGACGTTCTTATTTTGAATTTCGATATTGATCATACAAAAATTGGCATTGCCAGCCTTATCTGTCACTTTGATCACAATAAATTCTTTCAAACCTGCATCTTCACAACAAAATCGGATAAATGGTCCAAAACTAGTATCGGCCGGGAATCCGCATCTGTTGGTCATGCGTCTGATAAATACGGAGTCAATTTCACAATTGTCATAAAAATATCCAATTGATCGAAAATAATCTGCACTCAATGTTGACTGGCCAGATCCATCCAATGCAATAATTAATCCCGGAGGGCAAATCAAAGTTGGCGCTATTTTATCCAAAACAGTCACGGTTGCAAAGCAAGTATCCGTTAATCCACAACCATCAATGGCAATATATCCTATATCATGAATACCTTCAGACAATTCGACAATATCCCCTGGCTTCCTCAAATAGGTATCATCAATCCTTACATAGTATCTCAAATCTGCCGGAGAACTGCAGGCGTCCGTTGCCAAAAAATTAGGTACTTTCCAATACCCAACACAATTAATTGTGCCCGCATACAAGGTAAGATTTGGTGGACAAACCACGATGGGTGCGGTAGTATCCGCAATGGTGATCAGTTGCGTGTCAATTCGGTTCATTCGGGTACACCAATCCATGGCTACCCATCTGCGATGGATTTTGAACATTCCTCCACAAACACGAGCGGTATCATCCAAGTAGGATGCAAACAAATCACAGAAAGAATTGATTGGTTGATTAAAAATAGTTGGTTCTCCCAAGATAGCTGGACCAAAATATGGACAATATACAATGGTATCATTGGGGAAAATAACATCAGACAAAGAAGCCTTTTGAAAATAAACTTGCTTTGAACAAGTGGTAGAATTCCCGGATTTGTCCACTACAGTGTAATTAACAGAACTTACTCCTGCAAACAATGGATCGCAAAACCATTTATTAAAAATAAAACCAACCTTAACCACTGCTCCGGTATCACAATTATCCAAAACGGAAATCAGGTTTTTATAATTCACCAAGTACGGATCCACGGTACATGGAAATGTATCATTTTGGCAATCGAGAACCGGAGCCAATTTATCCTCTATCCTCAATTCGGACCAACAGCTCATTCCGGTTGTTGTGTCGATCACTGTAGCAGTCCTGTATTTACCCAAGTCCAAACAACTAAGTGTGTTTAAACCAGTTTCGTTTACATAAACTTTGAACTGAGCATAACTCGGTAACTTTACCGTTAATAACATGCCCGGAGTCAGGACGGAATTACCTTGTTGATCCAGTGAAATTTGTACCCATCCATGACAACTCAGTGTCATTCCAGAACCATTGTTTTTGTCTTCCATTGGAAAATGATCCAGTTGGATTGAAGGCCAATCCATAGGGCTGGCCTTCAAGTGGAAAAAACACTGGAGCACCAATAATAACACCACTGCCAGTTTGGTACTGATGCACTTGCAGTTGATCCATTTTGGGATGGGATTCTTGGATATTGCTAAATTGATCATTGTTCAATATTTTATTAGAATAGAAAACTAAACTCTTATAATTTAATGGCTTTAACGGTTGCAGAATGGGTTCCGGATTTGAATTGCAAATAATAAATTCCACTTGTCTGCAATTTATCCATCTGGATCATCAAATATTGCATGATCTCTTGCTTCAGAAACTTTTGATAATGTACTTTTTTTCCTAGCATATCAAAAATTTCAACTTCAATGTCATTCTTTTCTTGTGATTGAATGTTTACATATATATGATTTACAAATGGGATTGGACCCCAATCAACAATTTTAAAATTTGATTCAGACAGATCAGGTTTGAAATCTTGATCATTTAATTGTATTTGACTTTGTAATCCATTTGCGAAATATACCTCGGAAACAAAATTGTCTACCAATTCAGGATATTCCTGACAAAATATTTTCAGTCCATTGGAACCTACTGTAAAAAGAAGATCTCCTCTCTTAATCATAATTGGCCGATTGAAATGAGCGGAAACACGCAATTCGGATTCGCTGTATTCCATAAAATGCTCCCGCCAATCATTTTCGAAAACGGATTGACCCATATCAAGTAATAAGTTACAACCAGAAGTAGAAACCAATCCCATTTGAAAGCCTTCAAGGAATCCTTCATCCATCGCTCTGAAATAAAAATCATTCCCTCTTCGGGTAACCATTACCCTAAATCTTTCAAAATTATTGTAGAGGTTATTTTGTCCAAAGGTTTGATTTACATCACCCAGTTTGATTGCCACCCAATCCAGTATTTCGTCTTTTGAAAGAGAAGGAATCTGATATTTGGAGTGATCTTTAAATTCTTTCCATGGATTTTTCGCATCAACGAATTGATAATGCAAGGGCAATCCGACAAATGAATTTTGATGAGGGAATTGCGAAATACTACCTAATATAAGCTTTCGAATCATCGAAATGTCTGCAGCAGAAATATGGCCATTCTGATCTACATCTGCCGCTATTAAATCATAAGGTGATTCTATTTTTTCAATTCCCAAAATGTGCTTTTGAATTTTAATAATATCAGAAGTACTAATACCCTCCAAAATATGGTCAGAAGACGATAGATTCAATTCAATCACACCGGATAATTGAATGTCTTTAAAAGCATATTCGCCTTTTGCATTGGTCATTGATACCATCAAGTGATTTCCTGAATTCAATTCCAATTTAACTTCTGCCGCATTAAATCCATAATGACTGGATGCCAAGCCAACAATAGAATGATTCTTAATTATGTTCTTAGGACAGAGTGAATCTTTGTCTGTGATAAGAAGATAAGTTTGCGCAAAGGCATAATTGCCACACTCATCCCACACATAAATGGGAAATTCGTTCAATTCTAAAGAATCACAGTTAAAAGTCCGAATGGTATCCTGCGGGTTCTCAGAATACGAAAATCTTAAATTGCCCGATGATGTACAGTTGTCCTCACTTTTGTTATTGAACGTATGGGCATGCACCATAATCATTGGGCCATTTGCCATTTGGATTAAATTTGAACTTACACCATACAACAGGTTTGGTGTTGGCGCCTTTCCATCCTTTACCTGTACTTTGACAGGTTTTTTGGAGATATTGTGACAAGAATCCTTTGCAATCAAATACAAAACATGTTGTCCCATGTCAAGAAAGAGCGATGGATCATTTCCCAGTCCACTTGAATCCAGCTTACCATCTGCTCCAAAATCCCAGCTAAATGACAATTCGATGGCAGAATTAGAACCACAATCCATGGCCCCAAATTGCGGAAGCTGGAAAAATGAACCGCTGCAAGCGATCGTATATGAATATAAAATGGTGTCGTTAAAATTTGAAATGACCGGTGGAATGGTATCCAATATTTTAATCACTTGAACTTTGCTATAATAGCCATTGGATGGAATATTTGGATTGGGTCGCAATGCAGGGTTGTAAATACACCAATTGATGACCTCCCATTTACGTAGAATTTTACCACAAACACCTCCCTGAGAAAAGCTAAAAAAATCATCTGACTTTCGGACTTGAATCTGATCGCACTCATTCTCAAAAATTCGGGGCTCACCAGAGTCAATGGAATCTTTGTTGATTCTGCATGTATAAATGGTGGTATCTACTGGCCATTTTAATTGTGAAGTATCTGTTCCGTCAAAATGTGAATTAATAAGCACTGTAATTACTTGCTTACAAGAATCCTTTAAGCCCATCTCATCAGTTGCAACAAAGGTCTTTACGATCGAACCAGCACCGCAACCATTCAACGATCTGAGGATGGAGGAATCCAAACGATGCATACCACAATTGTCTTCTATATAAGGTCGCTCTTTATTAAAAAGACTATCAACATCAAACCCACAGAGAACGGTCCGATTTGGAGGACAGACAATGGTAGGAGCCAATTTGTCACCCACCCAAATTCTCACCATACAATCTCCAAAATGGCCTTGATGAACACTGTCATGGACCACCCCATCTCCCGGATAGACATCGTAAACCCTCAAAATAGCCATGATCGTGTCTCCCAAATCCATGCAGCACATCTGAACTTGATCATCAAATTGGTAATTCGGATTGTCGGGTGTCGTACAACTATAACCGACCGGTGGATCCATTCTTTTAATTTTGAAAAAAACATGCCCGCAATCATCGTATGATCCTCCGTCTAAACTTCTGGCAGGAATAAATCCAAAACCTGTATTGTCCAGATGAATCACCATTTCCGGCCTGCAAATGACTTCTGGAGGGTTGGAATCAAAGACGGTCAATGTCATGGTATCACGATCCACGACCCTACAATTATCTGTCATTTCATAAATGATCTTGAATACGCCTGTGGGAAAACTCAATACTCCTCCATTTGACATGATTGTTCCCAATGGGGTAATTGTACGGACTGAAAACAAAGGCAAACAGTTTGTATTAAAATTGGCAGGTGCCAAATCCACCAAGGTATCGCAGATTCCATCGCGAATAATTTGGACGGTAAGATCTGGTGGAGCGGTGACTGTTATAGCCATAGATCCCTCTACAAAATGTGCACTGCAACCATTTGGGGAAGCTAAAATTGGGGAAGGAAGTAAAAAGAAAGCTCCCAAAATGGTTGCCAGGGATGAAAAGAAATAATTAGACCTAGGTCTGACTAAAGAGTTTATGGTGCACATATACCAATTTTTGCTAAATTCAATAATATGTTATAAGCTTGATTTACAAGCTATTGATAACTTTTTACAAAGCCTTTAGAAGCCATTTCCAGAAAAATGAAATGGATTTGGCATCTAAAATTGAAAATTAGCTGTTGGTGGGATGGGTTTCTCTAGTAAAATACTTTACTATTTCGTATCACAAAATTATGTAATATATATTATACTGCAAAACAATAATATAAAAATTATATTATATTTTTTTTTAATGTATATATATCATTTTTTTATGATCTGATTTTGAGCGAAATAACGGAGTGTTATCCAAGGTGTAATATTCAATAAAAAAAGCCCCTCCTGATCTGCATTGCTGCTTTTTCAAGAGAGGCCATCCCAAAAACCGATTTATCTCATCCGCAAGAATGCTCCTCCCATTTCTGAGAGGAGCGCCTTGCTTACTGATCGTTTCTTGTTTTAATTCCCGGTGTCCTTTCGATTACTCGATGATCACCATTCTTTTCGTTGCTGTGTGGTTGGCTGCATCCAACTGGTAGTACAATACGCCTGTTGCATTCAGATCGCCTTTGCTGATCTGGTAACTGTTCAGACCTTTCTGGCCTTTCAGGTTGTACACTCTGACTACCTTGCCGGTTACATCATATACGCTCAGAGTCACTGCGCCTGCTTCCGGTAAGCGGTAGCTTACGACAGTCTCTTTTGAGAATGGGTTTGGCTCGTTCTGATACAATTCGAAGATGCCGCTTTCAACAACTCCCTTCGTTGTACGTACGCCCATTCTCACTTCCTTGCTCTGATCCATTGCATCGTAGGCTGCTGCTTTGGTCACATCGCTGGTGATCGCAAACAAGCTGCTCACCTGTGCGCTTCTCACTGCTTTGAATACAAGGGTAAACAATTCTCCATCCTTTCCAACGGTCTCTCCTTTGTTGGAGTTCCAGCTGGTGGTGATGATGCCTTCATTTACTCTCATCGTTCCAAAGTTTGCCTCTGTTACATTCAATGCTCCAGCCTCGATTCCTTCGAATACAAGTGCATTTCTGTCATACTTCAAGGTGAACTGGTATCCTGCGATCTGATTGAAGTCGCTTGATTTGAAGCCTATTCTGTAGCTTTCTCCTGCTACAAGACTCTTTTCGTCCACTTCGATGTTCAACACTCCGTTGGTACGGCTGCTCACTGCGCTCGCATTGCTTGCTCTGGCATCTCCTGTCACATCTCCCATCTTAATGGCTACAAATGGTGCTGCCACTTCTTCTGGTGATGTTGTCTGTGTGAAGCTCACATTTGCTACCCTTGGCGCATCGTATGGTGTCAACGGGTTGTTGAATACATGCGTGCCAGGTACAAATGTCCAGGACTGTACTTTGCTGAACTCATTGATATTGCCAAGGATCAATTTGCGCAATTCAGAGATATCCGCTGTTGTGATGCTCTTGCTTGCATTTACGTCCGCTGCGATCAATTTGTATGGGCTGTTTATCGTCTGTTGACCCAAGATATGTTTCTGAATCGCTATGATATCCTGTGTAGTGATTCCATTGGCATGGTCATCATTTCTTACAGGGCTTACCATATACGTTTTGCTCAGATCCAATTCTCTGAATGCGTATGGGCTTCCTACGGTCTGCTTCATCATGTTGCCGTTGTTGTACAAGCTCATGTCCACTGGGTTGGCTTCCTCACCGCCTGCTGTCTTAAGCTCTCCGGTAATTCTTCCTACTGATCCGGTGTTTGGACATATGTCCTGATTGTCTTGTACGATTACCACTGTCTTGCAGTAGTCACGGTTGCCTTCCTCGTCTTCTACCCACATCTCAACTTCGATTCTCAATTCATCATTCGCTCCTGCATTCACAAAGTCATCGCAGCATACGGTGATGGATGTCGCGTTTACATCTCCATTGAAGTAGAACAACAGGTCTTCCTGTGCTGTACAGTTGTCAAAGCTTCCGTGATCAAGGTCTTTCGCCCAGATATCGATGCAGCCGCTGGCCGGCATCGGTACGGTGATGATTCCTGTCAAACAGTATGGTGTCGGTGCTTTGCAATCTTTGATTTCAAACAATGTCTCGCAGGTTCCTACATTGCCGCAGCCATCTTCTACAAACCAGTTGATTCTGTGGATACCGATTGGATAGGTACCACTCGCATCAAACGGATTGCGTGGATTGTCTGCAAATGGATTGTGGCTATACTCCACGGTATCTCCTGCATTGAACTGTCTTTCTGTAAGTGTTCCTACGCGGAAATCCCATCCTGCATGTACTCCTACTCTGTCATTGTATGCATCGATTTTGTATTCCCAGAACAACCAGTCTTCTGGTGTACAGTTGTCGGTGGCATCTGCGGTAAGGCTGATGTGACCTACACATACGCCTAAGGTTGGGTGGATGCTCGCTGGCTCACATGGGCCTACATTGCAGGTTACCACTGGCTTGTCCTGATCTCTTACTTTGATCACTTGCAATCTCTCCCATCTTCCGAATTCTGTGCTGATGAATGGATCGTACTGACACCAGTCGATGATGGTCCAGGTACGCAATACTTTCATACATGCATCCGGCTCTATGGTAAATACATCGTCATCGTATTCGATGGAGATCAATGCGCAATTGTCATCGGCGTTGTTGATCACTTGTGGACGGCCCAATTGTGGATTGTCCGGACTCAGGTCTGCTCCACATCCGTTGATGGTCACTGGTGTCTGCGTACATACGCCGTTTGGCCAGATCACATCGCTAAAGCGTGGATCGTTGCAAGTCAGATCATCAATGTAGAATGGATCGCAGTCTACTACCCAGATCGTCTGGATGGCTGTTACGTTGATGTTGTTTGGTCCGGTTGCACTCACGATTCTCTGAATGATTCCCTGACCGCATTCTCTCAAGTCATTGACTGTGATGTTTGGATTCGCTCCACAGGAACTCAATACGTATCCGTCAAAGCCCCAGGTCAATTCATACTTGTTGTCCCAATGTGCTGTATCGAAATACTGCCAGTAGTACTCGCATGCCTGATTTGGTGCTGGTTTTGGTACCTGATTGGAAGGTACAAAACCTGGATATCCGGTATAGTCATTTCTTTCGCAGTATTTGTAGCACACCAAATCCTGGGTCACTACTTTCTTGCGATCGGTCAGATCAGTCACTACTCTACCAAAGGTAGCATCATTTGGATCTGTCAATTTTGCAATATCAAACCAGAACCAGCAGCTTACCACGATGTTTGGTGGTGCTACTACCGTCGGTACTGCTTTGTTCTGTACTTCTACCTCTACCATACAGTCGCTGAAGCGGCCGTGCAATGGTTGGGCAGTACTTGTCATCCTCACTGGAGTCACTGGACCTGGACCCGGGTCAACGTCAAATACCCTCAACACTACCATCACACGGGTACCTACATCCGCACAGCAGAAATAGCTGCAGTCGTCAAAGTACACCTGGTTTCCGGTCAATGTCAGGTTGTCGTCTCCGTTGATTCCGTTGCAGGCAACTGTGTTGTTGGAGTTCGAACCGTTGTTCGTGCCCAACAACTCTGCCATTCTGATCATCTTGAAGAATACATGTGGCTGACAGTTGTCATAGGATCCTTCATCCAGATCCTGTGCGCATATTCTGATCACGTTTTCGCCAGGGCTCTGATTGCCATTCAAGCTCACTGTAGTGGCTGTGCGGCATATCGGCTGTGGTGGTACGCGGTCTACTACGTTGATGACTACATGCTTTCTGGTGATGTTGCCACAGCAGTCTTCTGCCACGATCCATGCACTCTGAATTCCTTCCGGCATGCCAATAACTACGTATCCGCTTGTCTCGTTGCCAAGGATGGTTCCTCTTTCAACTTCAACGGTGTAGTGTATTTCATTTGAACAGTTGTCGATCAACCAGGCTGGTGGAACTTCCCAACGGCCGAAGCAGCTGTAGCTCTCCATATTTACTCTGGCTGAATCAGGATACAGTACCTGCGGACCTTCTGCATCCGCTACTTTGATCACCTGGCTGTGTCCGCCAACTAAGCTCGTACACCAGTCCATCACGGTCCATTTTCTCAACAATTTGTAACATCCTACAGGACCTGCATCACAAGTTGGACTTGTTCTCAGATCAAATACGATGTCTTCATACGTCACTGACAGGTTATGGCAGTTCGTGCCGCCCGGACGGCCTGTTCCTATCCACATAATATGTGTATCAGGACCCCAGCACAATGGGTTGTTTGGCTGCCACAAACGGTGTTGTGGATAATACACCGGATCCGGATTTGGATGGCCGAAGTATTTGCTGTTTACATCATCGATACAGTTCCATCCCAATACTCTTGGAATTCTTCTGTTTGGATAGATATCGAGTTGTTGCGGTCTGGCCAACCAGTATACGCTGTCCAGTATGTAACCATCCAAACATACCGGATTGTCCAGCATGTGAGGTACGATGTTCTTGTTTCTGTCTATTTTCTCATCGCAATTCAGCATTGGCTGATCGATGTTGTCCCAATTCGGAGGTGTTGTCACTGCCAACAAATCTCCAAGGGATACCAAAATATTTTGTACGCATACAGATCTGTTGCCATAAGAATCTTCTGCGGTCCAGGTACGTCTGATTGAATAAGCATATCCTACTGCGCAACTTCCTTTGGTGGTTACGTCTCTGTAGCTCAAGCTTACTCCACCGCAATTCTCATACACGGATGGTATGCCTGTATTGGCTGGAACTGGTTCTACATCACATGGTATCGTATCGTTTGGCGGACAGGTCAACACTGGTGGAAGTTTGTCTTCTACTGTCAACATTCCCCAACAGGTATTTCCGGTACGCGGATCGGTCACAGTCACCTGAAGTTGTCTTCCGATGTCCTGACGACCTACCTGAGATCCTGCAATGGTTGGTCTTCTGTCCACAATGGCTTTGGTGATCCAGTCTCTGATGACCACGGTGTAATTGTCATAACATCCATAAGGACCTCCTTCCAATACCATGTCCGGATTGATGGTGGCCCAGCAGCTGTCGTCCAGACTGATCTGTACCAAATCATTGCATGCCAAGGCACGGGTTGGGTTGGAATATTCATTGACGCATACATCAAATATACATTCCGATCTGTTGCCGGCGCCATCTGTGGCACTGTAACAAAGCTGAGTACATCCGATCGGGAAGAAACAACCCGGTCCGTAAGGAGCTCCACAATCCTGTGAAACTGGAACCATGTTGGATCCACCACCGAATGCATAACCGATTACACCAATCCAGTTAGAACCTCCAAATCCAAAAGAGCTGTTGATAAATGGAGCAGCAAACTCACCCCCTGTATAGGTGGCACCATTCAATGGAGTGGTGATCTGGGCATTACCCATTTGAGCTGCAGTACAACCATTAAACAAAGAAGCGTTGGTTCCCGGTGTACCAGGAGCGTGAATATAGATACCGCGGGTCTCACCTGGCATCATGGTCAAACAACCTGCTTTGAAAGAATCCACTCTAAAGAATGGAGCCACACATAAGCGGGTCGTATCATAAACTACACCTGTAATTAAATCAAAACTATCGATAATCGTGGTAAACTGAGCACCAAACTGTGGTGTGCGGGTAGCGCACAAAGTCCATGCGTTTGGTGTACCTTGTACCGGTGCGTGAGGACCAGGAGTTGAGCGATACCATATTCTGTGAGGAACATTGGCAAATGCACGCTCTCCCAACAATTGAAGATTCAAAGTCATACCAGAGGTGTTGACCAGGTCAAACATCACACCCCAGCTGTTGGCACCACCTGTGATGGACCAATAGGAAGCCGGAGGCAAACATACGGTCGTGATGCTACGAGGTCCAAACATACCACCCGCTACAGGGCAATTGTCGATGGCCATAAATGGAGGGGCATCCCAGGAAACTTCACAAATTCCGGGACCTGCATTCAAAGTTACCAAATTGCCTTTTGGACAGGCAGGTATAAAAGTAGGAGGCTCTGTATCCGCAATCAATACTTGCTGATAAGAGGTATCAAATGCACCACATCCGGTGGATACTCTCCAAAGAACATGTTTTAATCCAGGAGTTGTAAAAACCAAACCAGCTCCCGTACATGGAGTAAAAGTATTGTTGATACAACTCAATGAAGCTGCACTTGGTGGTCCTGCAAGAATCAAATAAGACAAAGCAGGTGCAGGAGCTGCTGGAGCTACGTTGCAACCCGAAGTGGCTAAATTGCTCACACCATCAAATACAGGGGCCAAGCCAGCAGGAACTGTGGCGGGCACCAATGTGGTGAATGTAGGACAAGCCAAAGGTGCGGGGCTACAAGTACCCGGAGCCAGTCCAAGGGTTGTAGTACCCGTATAATTGGGCAATGTATTGGGCAAAGCGAAGGTCAATCCCCAGGAATTCATCTGGCCTGTTTCACCACCCCAGCCATTCTGGAATACCAAAGACCAGCTTCCTCCTATATTGGTACCAGCTGGATTGAAATCATGCAAACTGCAGGCTGTGTTAACAGAAGTAGATCCACATAGGTTACCAGCACCTAAATGTGTAGCTCCGCCAACAGGACCAGAGCGAATTTTGAATGTACCGTTGATTGTTCCAGCTGTTGCAGGATAAATCGTTGATGCGGTATCGCAAAGCCTAACGTTGATGGAGTTAGACGCGGACCCAGTTCCAATTGGGTTCAATAAATGAACATAACTGTCATTGGGTCTTCTTAAAGTTAAGTTAAAGTCTCCACCCCAGTTATTGAGCGAAAAATTAAGATTGACACCGGTCAATCTATAATTGCTAGGAGCAGATCCTCCAGTCAGTGTGGGTACCACCATTCTGAACTGGCTGGTCCAACCACTGAGTTTGGTACCGGCAGAACAACCTACCTGACCAAAAGCCGGTGGAAGTGAACATCCTCCAATCTGGTTGATGTTTGGAGCGGTGACATCACCGCAAACATCCTGATTGGAGATGCTTGAAAATGTTAGTTCTTGTGCCGACAATACCCCTTGGGAAAAGAGTACCAAAAGCATGCAAACTAAAAGTTTAGGTAAAACTTGGAAATTTTTCATGAAATTGAGTTTTAGAAAATTTTGGTTTATTTTTAAAAAGCAATCTTAGACCAAAGCCGCCGACTTAACTTAAGGGTAAAAGCAAGAATGCGGGCTTCAGACAGTGATTACTGTCGAAGAATTCCAATAAGGGATTGATATTCCTGGGTATTTAGAACTCTTCTGATCGATTCATCTAAATTGATTGCATTTCCAGACCTCACCACTAAATTGTTGTAATAATTCATGTCCATGCTGCTAAGCAATACAGCATAGGTATCCATGTTTGGATCCGGGCGGTTGGAAATTGCATCCAGTACTCTTTTATACAGTTGTACAGTGATGTACTCCTGAGAATTAGGGCCTGCTTGTTTTGCCTGTGGATAAAGAGCATCAAAAGCTTGAGTTAGTACAGTAACTGACTGATCGGCAGTCTTAAGTGGCGGGATGTTGTAAGCCTGTTGAGCACTCAGTCCTGTGAATAAGAAGAAACAGAACAACAACGGAATTACAAGAATCCTTTTACCACTGAAAATCGGGTAGAATGTAAGATTCCTTTTTTTCATGAGATTTGATTTTAGTTAAATATTTAATAAAAAAATAATTTCCACAATTGAATATAAGTTAATTCCAATGTGGCACATATTGCAACATACGCAACCTTAACGACAGATTGATCAAAATCCATCAAACTAGTTTAATCCCTTCTAACATTGTTATTTAGCCAATGTTAAAATGAATTTTACAAAATTATAGACTGATTTTCCAAAGGATTTGCTTCGCCTGAGAAGAATCGAGTCACGAGTTTGGTTACAATGTGCACTACATGCCCATTTCAGGCCAAAGGTATTTAGATTTTCAAATTCGCTGCCAACATATTTTAAATATTTTTATTATTAATTTATATAGTTCTATATTTCAATCCTTTAATATATTTTTTAATCTGAAAAGGGAACTTGTTTTTACTTATAATCCCTCTTTAAAAAGCAAATAATTAAACCGACATTTGAACAATATTACGCCAGCTGAGGGAAAACTTGCTTTAAGTCAGAAAATGCCCTAAAAATACCTTTGCAAAATCCAAAATGTGCTCATTTCGACAAAGGTCAGTTTCAGTCAACCCACTTCCCTAAATACAACTCAAAATTATAAACGGTCAAAGAATTCATCCAATATTGTAAAAATGGAAGAAAAGGTTGTTCGAATCCAGAAATATCCGTTTCCCGACCAAAATTGGTTTGATCATCTTTCAATAATAAGTTTGGATCAAGTTTGAAATCCATTGAACATTTAAAACCATCCTTCCATTCAGGTTTGACCGACCCAAGCTTGACAACACAGCTTCTTTTAAGCAAAGTATTGCTTCTCAGATAGAGATTTGGAAACCCTACACATCCTTTCTAATTTATTAAACAAATGAAAATGACCATTCAATCATTGGATTGCAAACAAAACCAAGAACAAGGGTTTAGATTTTAATTTGATATTTCGAACGATGGAATTATAAAAAAAAAAATTCATTTATTCTTCTTTTTTTTCATTTCTAAACCTACGGCCAATTTATCAAATAATTGAGCTTTTTCAAGCTTATGAAGCATTCAAAATAGGTTTTCCAAGCATTTAAAAAAATCAACAAAAATCATTGCTAAAAATTATTTTCAAAACAAATGTCAGAACGTTTTTGTAAAAAAAAACAGATTAATAAATCCAAGTTGAGGTAGCATTCAAATTTAATTATCTTTCACTCAATTTCACTCCGGTCCAAAAAAATTTTCAAAAATTAACATTCCCACTTTTTGTCGCTCACGACTGAACGATCCAAGCTAAAAGCTTGGTAGAGTGCGACAGCGCTCTAAGTGAAGGAGCCGCGAAAGCGGAGTATCAAAAACGCAGCCTTTTCTAAGGCGGCATCTTTCTAGGCTATAATAATCCTTATTTGGTTCATTTTGCAAAGTTCACTGTTGGGACAGATTTTGGGCGCTGTATATTGCCGCTCTATAATTTAATTTCACTATGATAGTTTGTTTGATGGGTGTATCAAATTAATTTCAGTTAAAGGAGCGACAATATAAGGCGCTATTTCCAAAATCTGTCCTTCTTGGGCCGCTGACGAAAAGGCTCTTAAGATTAATCAATATTTAGATTGAAATATCAGTAAGAATGATGGTTTTCAAGCATTTCAACGCGGCCTAGGACTCCGTAGTGATTGAGCGATCCACGACTTTAGGAGTGGTCGAGTGCGACAGCACGAGAAGCGAAAGAACGCGTTAGCGCTTGTGGGAAGCTAAACAAAAGAACAGCCCATCGAGGCGGCGCACTCCAAGCCGTCCTTTGAGGGACGGTTCCCTCCTTTTGGAGTGACTTTGTGTCACTCCAATGTTCCCCGTATGGGGAACACCAGTCAGTCACATAGCGAAAGAGCTGCAGTTGGGTGAGTGAGGTGATCGTAGCGAAGTATCCTGCCATGCAGGATACCATCGTACGACAGTGCGATGGCGAAGTGAACCGCGAAAGCGGATAATTGAAACAGCGAACTATCTTTGTTTTATCCCTTGCGCCTTGCCCCCAATTTATTGGCGGGGGCTCCTTCACTTTTTGAGCTGTTGCTCAAAACTGCTTCGCAGATCGTTCAGTCGTCTTTTGACGACCAAAAGAAAGTAACATGCATATAGTTTGAAAAACATAAAATATTTTTTAAATTACAATAGTTGTTATGGAGGTTCAATTTTAAAATATCGTTACAAAATTTGTATACACTTGTAAATCAATGGTCATATTTTCAAATTACATTTATATCGGACAGGTGTGATTCAATTTATAAATCATAAACATCATTCACCTAATCATTAAACGGCATAGAATACAATGCTCCTTCGATGGATAGTTTTTATTTATTCTCTATTCCTTTTCTACTCTGGAGTATTCTATTTTTAATGAAAATGAAAGCGATGTTTGGACAATTATTCAAGATTTACACAAAACAAAACAAACAAATCAAACACATCAAGCCTGGATCCCTATAAATTCTAATCAAGAGAAACTTCTTCTAAGATAAAAGTCAACTCTAACATCCAATTTGAGCACACTGAATTTCAGAAGTATGGTTTTACAAAATAAGACAACAAGTCATTTTTTAATTATCTTTGCCTCTCCAATTGAAACCTTATATATGTTAAGATTTTACTATATATTCATTTTATTCTTGGTGGCCTGTCAAACTGACAAGTCTAATCTATCCGGAGAAAATCCGTCCGAAAACAGTGGATCACTTTATACACTATTAAATCCGGAGGTAACAGGTGTCAAATTTACCAATCTTTTACAAGAGGACAACAATTATAACTATCTCAATTTTGAAGCCATATATAACGGAGCAGGAGTTGGTGTGCTCGATGTCAATAATGATGGTCTTCAGGATCTCTTTTTTAGCTCAAATCAAGGTGCAAATAAATTGTTCTTGAACAAAGGAAATTTTGAATTTACTGATATCTCAAATGAAGCCGGAATTGAAGGAGGAAAAGAATTTAAAGCCGGCGTTACTATTGCAGATGTCAATGGAGATGGATATGATGACATTTACGTATCCTGTCATCTCTACGATTCTGTGCACTTAAGACGAAATAAACTATATATCAATAATCAGAACAACACATTCACTGAAAAGGCTAAAGAATTTGGAATCGATGATGAAGGGTATAGTATCAATGCAACATTTTTTGATTACGATCTGGATGGTGACTTGGATTTATTTGTAGTCAATCAACCTCCCAATCAATCAGAAATCCGGAATAACATTCGAGAAATTAATTACGACTACAGCTCAAAACTATATGAGAATAAAAATGGGATTTTTGAAGACATTACAAAAAAAGCTGGGGTATTCTCCATTGGATACAGTCTATCAGCTGTCATTGCCGATGTCTCAAATGATGGTTGGCCTGATATCTATGTCACCAATGATTATACCATGCCTGATTTTGCTTACATCAACAACAAGGATAAAACATTTGTGGACATTACCCATCAATCTTTTAATCACTTGAGTACTTTCAGCATGGGCTGTGATATTGGCGACATCAACAATGATGGGTGGCTCGATATCATCGTTGCGGATATGGTGGCAGAAGATCATTATCGCAACAAGGCTAATATGGCTGGTATGAATCCAAAGCTGTTTTGGGAATTGGTAAATAGTGGCTTGCACCACCAATACATGTTTAATACCCTCCATTTAAACAGAGGGAATGGTTTGTTTAGCGATATTGCACAATTGGCAGGTATCTCAAAAACAGATTGGAGTTGGTCCGCACTTTTTGCAGATTATAACAACGATGGATTGCAAGATTTATACATCACCAATGGTTTAAAGAGGGATGTCCGCAATCGCGATTTCGATCTGTTCAGAATTGATTATTTTAAAAATCGGAACAACCCCTCGTATAAAGGTGAAAAATTTGACAATGCAACTGATTTGCTAGACAGAGCTCCGTCTGTAAAACTTGCCAATTATATGTACCAGAATACTGGCGATTACCATTTTAAAAACGTCAGCGGTAAATGGGACTTGGCTCAGCCCAGTTTTTCTCAAGGTGCTGCCTATGCTGATCTCGACAATGATGGAGATTTGGATCTGGTCGTGAATAATATGGATGAAAATGCATTTTTGTATCGCAACAATTCAAATCCAAAAACAAATCACTATCTGCGCATTCATTGTGTTGGTCCTGAAAAAAACAGAAAAAGTTTTGGTGCAAGAGCGATTGTATATTACGGCGAAGAATTTCAAATCAGGGAATTATCCAATTCAAGGGGCTATTTATCCTGTTCGGAACCTGTGTTGCACTTTGGTGTGGGCGGAGTTAAAAAAATTGATTCGCTCATTGTCCGCTGGCCTGGTGGAAGCAGCTTAAAAATGGAAAATGTAAAAGTCAATCAGGAAATCACTGTGGATATTAAACAAGCCCAAATTAAAATGGAACACCAAATTTTAGGATTTCCAGTACACCAATATACGGCTGATGAAGAAAACATACTTCCCAAGGAAGCTTCTCATTTTGAAAACGAATTTGACGATTACAGAAAGGAAATTTTGATACCGCACAAGATGTCAACTTTGGGTCCTTGTCTTGTTGTGGCTGATATCAATCAAGACGGTTTGCAAGATTTTTATCTTGGCGGATCTACCGGTAAAGGAGGAAAATTATTTGTTCAAAACAATACCGGCGGTTTTGAAATCCTGCAGGGTCCTTGGAATAAATACAAAGACTTGGAAGATGGAGATGCTGCTTTTGAAGATATAGACAAAGATGGTGATCTGGACTTAATCATTGGAACCGGTAGCAATGAATATCCTGAAGGATCACAAAAATATAAAACGAGGTTATATATCAATAAAGGCAATGGAAAGTTTGAAGACAGAAGCGATTTATTTCCACCAACCCATATCAGCGTAGGCTTGGTCAAGGTATTTGATATGGATGGAGATGGCGACATGGATGTATTCCTTGGAGGCAGACAGGTGCCCGGAAAATATGGAATGTCCGCACCCAGCAAAATTCTGATCAATGATTCCGGGAAATTTAAAGATGAGACCTTAGAAAGATGTCCGCAGCTCAATGAAAATTTTGGAATGGTAAGTTGTGGTGTTTATACTGATTTGAACAGAGATGGGCATCAAGATCTTGTAGTTGCTGGTGAATGGATGAAGATCACCATATTGATCAATGATGGCAAAGGTAATTTTAAGGACAAAAGCGAAGAATGGGGAACGGATTCCAGCTATGGTTGGTGGAGCAGTCTGGTAGCTGTTGATATTGATAAGGATGGTGATCCGGATTTATTGGCAGGTAATGCGGGTACCAATTTAAAATTTAAAGCATCTCCTGAGAAGCCATTCTCGGTTTATCTGGATGACTTTGATGAAAACGGAACCTGGGATACTTATCTGGCCAAATACGACAGTGATGGTAAATTATATCCCATTCGCGGAAGACAATGCAGCAGTGAGCAGATGCCCTATATCAAAGATAAATTTAAAAATTATGAGAGCTTTGCCAAAGCAACGGTTCAGGAAATCCTCGAAGGCAAATTGGAAAAGAGTTTGCACAAATTTGTCAATGGTTTCGAAAGCGGAATATTCCGAAATGAAAATAAAACTGCATTAAAATTTGAAGCATTCCCCATGGAATGTCAATTTTCTCCCATTCATGATTTTGCGGTTTATGATTTTAACAAAGATGGAAAACTTGATTTCACCTATGCAGGAAATTATTATAACCGTGAAATTGAAACCATCCGGTCTGATGCCGGTATCGGAGGCATTTGTCTGGGTACTTCACAGAATTCATTTTCATCGGTTCATTCTTCCAAATGTGGATTTTTCCTATCGGGGGATACCAGGAAAATGAAATTAATTCGGATAAACGGAGCAGATTATCTGATCACCAGTGTAAACAATGGACCTGTCCGATTAAATAGAATTTTGTAAGGACTGCACATCCTGATTTACTCCAAGTTTTGGTACAATATGATCGGATGGAATTCATCCAATCATGGAGCAAAATCAAATAAGTAGCTCAGAATAAACTTGGCCCAGCATCCAAATCAATATCAGATACAATCCAATAGATCAGTATTTATTTTTCAATTCGGATCGATGGAATGATCATTTTTACTTTAACTTGAAGTAGTCAATATATTCATCCCTTTTCACAGGAATGGCTTTCCGGATGTGCAAATAAATAAAAAGATTTGTTTTTGGTGGCACAAAACCAGAACCCCATTCTTTATATGCCATTTCATAGGGAATGTATAAGTACGCAACGTCTCCGCATTTCATGGCACTTATTGCTTTATCCAGTCCTTCAATGGTTGCATGGGTACCGGTTATAATATAATCGGCAACACTGGCTGAGTATGAACTGGCCAACAATGATTTATCTTCAAACAATACTGTTTGATCGAACAAGGTGTATTTGCCTTTACCAATGGCTGGACCTTCTCCATGCTTCAGATAGTAAATAACGATTCCGGAATCCAGGTTTGTTTTATCCGGATGCGATTCATACTTTTTAGAATCGATAAATTCTTTTAAATTGGCAATTGTGCTGTCTCTAAACGATTTTCTTCTTGCCTGAATGATTGGTTCCACATTGAGCAAGCTATCCATAAAGAGTTCGCTCGAACCTGGAATTCCTACTTTTACCACTTTCATGACCATGGTAAAGTGGTCTATGTTAAATTTGGCATATTTGTTTTTTTCAAAACTATCAATTTTTTGTAAAATCATGACACTATCTCCCAGGGACATTTCTGACAAAACATCCTGCACCAAATTGTCAGGACGGATGTCTTCAGGATGGTAAAGTGTAAAAGGCATTACTCTTTCCTTAAAATCACTGCTCAATTCCAAACTATCACCGATCCATTTTTGAAGAGAACAAAAGGCTACATCACCATTCTTCATTTTCACTCCATTTCCCTTGGCCAAAAGAGTGTATTTATTGCCATGCCGGGTGGTTTTTTCACCTAGACCATTGCAAGAAATGAATGCGAACAGTACCCAATAGGCAAAAAAAACTGCTTTAAATAATTGGTTTTTTTTCATAATTTTTTATTTAATTGAGTCTGGTTGATCTGAAAATTAAGCCGCAAAATTACATTTTTTTAATGGTCGGACAGACAATAAAGCAAGGGTTATTGGTATGCATCCCACATTGATGGTTACTTTCCAGATAACTCATTCACAGCTAATCCTGAAAAAATTGTTTTCCCGATATTAAACAACGAGTCTTGCAGCCTGTTATCTTTGCGAGTGAGCAAATCAAGCATTTATTTTTCATTCAAAAAGCCAGACAATGCCATTTACATTACCTAATTTACCATATCCGGTACAATCTCTTGAACCATATATTGATCAGAGGACGATGGAAATCCACCACGGAAAACATCACGCCGCATACACCAATAATTTAAACGCTGCAATTCAAGGGACTGCAATGGAAAATATGGGCATTGAAGATCTACTAAAAGGAATGGATATGTCCAATATGCCTCTAAGAAACAATGGTGGCGGTTACTACAACCATTGTTTGTTTTGGGAAATCATGGCACCAGCCAATGGCAGTAAGCCTTCTGCAGGATTGGATTCTGCCATTCAATCCAGCTTTGGAAGTTTTGAGACCTTCAAGGAGAAGTTTAATCAGGCTGCCATGACCCGGTTTGGATCAGGATGGGCCTGGCTTTGCGTCCATCCAGGAGGACGTCTCGAAATTTGTTCTACTCCTAATCAAGATAATCCAATCATGCCAGGGACAGGATGTGGTGGAACCCCTATATTGGGAGTAGATGTCTGGGAGCATGCCTACTATCTTCTCTACCAAAACAGGAGGGCTGATTATCTCAATGGTTTTTTTGAGGTGATCAATTGGGACGAGGTTTCCCGTAAATTTGAAAATTCGAAGTAAGTCGATAACGACCCCCTTCAAGATGTAATGATCGGGCTCCAGATGAAAAAGCTTGAGTTATGTATTGGTCATCTGTCTGATCTGGAACTAGCCCGTCAATACGACATTGCACAAATTGAATTGTGCGCAGGTCTTGAATTAGGAGGTTTAACTCCTGATTTTGATTTTGTGGGGATGTGCAGGGAAAATTTCAAAGGAGAAATAGCCGTATTAATCAGGCCCCGACCCGGGAATTTCCATTATAACCAGGAAGAAAAAAAACTGATGCTCATTCAGGTCAAAACAATAATTTCCCTGAATATTGACTGTCTTGTGGTTGCTGCATTAAATGATCAATCCGAGCTAGACCTGGATTTTATGAGACGCCTTATTGATGAAAGTCTTGGAACAAGGATTTGTTTTCACAAGGCCATAGATTCCGTGGCTGAACCATTTAAAGCGCTCGATGAGCTGTTGAGTTTACAGGTAGATAGGGTTCTAAGTGCCGGAGGCAAAAAAAGAGCGGTGGATGGTTTAGAACAATTGCTTGCTTTTCAAGAATACTGTGGAGATAAAATTGAAATTATTGCAGGAGGTAAAATCCGATCCAATGATTTGGAGCAAATGATTAAAAACTCCACGATAAAAACTTTTCACTCCTCCCTCTCTATGGAAAATCCCGTTGAAGATAAACACTATGGTACCTATCTAAAGGTAGATGAAAAAGAACTACTCAAATGTACCCGGATTATAAATAGGTTTAATGATACTAATTGAAGCATAGAATGTACGAAATGCAATGCATTGCATTTTTTAAAAAGCTTCGAAGACAGCAGCTATACCCTGACCCCCTCCTACGCAAGCGGTCGCTATTCCAAATTTCTTGTTTTGGCTTTTAAGTTCTCTAATGAGGGTCATGCTCAATCTTGCACCACTGCAACCCAAAGGATGACCCAAGGCAATGGCTCCGCCATTGACATTAACCATGTCCGGATCTAATTGGGCTTCCCGGATCACCGCCAAAGCCTGGGCTGCAAAGGCTTCATTTAATTCGACCAATTCAATCTGATTCAGGTTTAGTCCTGCGTATTGCAGTGCTTTTGGAATGGCGGTACATGGACCTATTCCCATATAGAGAGGATCCACCCCAGCCAGCGAACAACTCATCATTCGTGCAAGGGGTTTAATCCCCAAACTTTTCACAAGGCTGTCTGACATAACAACCACAAATGCAGCACCATCTGTAGTTTGAGAGGAATTTCCAGCAGTAACAGATCCATTTTGAGCAAATACCGGCTTCAATGTACTTAATACTTCCAGGTTTGTGTCAGGTCTGATGCCTTCATCTGTATCTGCGGAAAAAGAAATTTCCTTCCTCTTCCCATTCTGAAGAAGCACATCATGCACTTCAACTGGGAATATCTCGTCTTTAAAGCGACCTGTTGTCAATGCTTTATTGGCCAATTGATGAGACCTTACAGAAAATTGATCCTGATCCAGCCTGCTCACCTTATACTTTTTTGCGACAGCCTCAGCGGTTAATCCCATACCAATCAGATATTCAGGATGCGAATCTGCTACAGTATAATTTAAAGCCAATTTATAACCCTCCATTGGGATTTGGCTCATGTTCTCTACGCCACCCGCAATATAACAATGTCCCATTCCGGCTCTTATTTTTGCGGTGGCAATGGATATGGTTTCCAGACCTGAAGCACAATACCTGTTTATGGTCATACCAGGTACACTTTGTCCCAATGCCCTTAGTGCTATTTGTCTTCCAATCTGTAGGCCCTGTTCACCCTCTGGATTGGCACAACCAACGAGTAGGTCATCGACCATCTCAGCCTGAAGTCCCTGGGTCTTAGCCACCAATTGACGAATGATATCCACTGCAAGGTCATCCGATCTAAAGTTCTTAAAACTACCTTTTTTGGCTTTTGCAAAAATGGACCTTCCATAAGAAACGATATAGGCCTCTTCCATAGATAGATTGAATTTTAAAACAACTGCATGACGAATAAAGATAAAAAGTTGAGTCCAGCTTGACTTCAGATTATTTGGATTGGTTGAGCTTGCTGAGGACCAGGGCTGAGACATCAAAAGAGAGATCAACAAACAACATAGATACAGAGCTGTCAAAAATCATACTGAAAGCCCCTTCCAATGCTACCTCATCAATGGCTTTGTCAATTTTTGACAAAAGTGGACTTAATAAATCGGTCTTGCGTTTTTCAAGAGATTCTCTTGCACTTTGCTGGTATTTTCCAATCGCGTCCTGCTCAACTTCCAACTCACTTTCCATTTGCTTTTGTTTAACAGGCGTGAGATTACCTGATGCGACCTCCTTGCGATACAACTCTAGATTGGATTGAAATTTGATCACCATTTTTTCACCTGTTTCCGACAAGGCCTTTTCATAATTGGCCAGTTCAATGGAAATGTCCTTTGTCTCTTTCAGACTGTCCAATAAAGTTCTGGAATTTAAATGACCAATCTTTTGACTCCAGACCAAAGAAGTACTCATCAGCAAGCAGAACATGCAGAGCACGCGCAATACACTATTTGGATTGACCATAAACTATAACCAATCAGCTATTGGAATCAGAGGGTTTGCTGCGCTCTGCCTCACGCATGCCTTCTTTAATTTCCGTATTAATCGCATTTTTGGCATTGTTAAATTCTCTGATGCCTGCACCAAGTCCTTTCATTAACTCCGGAATTTTTTTGCCACCAAACAACAACAAAACCACAAAAACCACTGCAACGATTTCCCAACCGCCAAGATTACCAATAAATAATAGATTCATGACTATTAAATTTAATTTTGCAAAGTTACTATTTCTTTAAACCAATTTCTCTTAATCTTTCATCCAAATAATCACCAGCGGTAATTGGATCATAATGCAATGGATTTTCATTTGACACACAATTTGGCAAACAACTCAAATCCATAGAGCTTCTGGGATGAAGGAAAAAGGGAATGGAGAGTCTGGGTACATGCCACTGTTCTTTGGGTGGATTAACCACCCGATGTGTCGTAGATTTTAATACATTGTTGGTTAATCTTTGTAGCATATCTCCGACATTCACAACAATTTCATCCTCACCAGGCATGGCTTCAATCCATTCACCGTTCATGGTCAATACCTGAAGTCCGCCAGCACTGGCTCCCACCAATAGGGTAATCAAGTTGATGTCTTCGTGTTGTTCGGACCGAATGGCTGTTTCAGGTTCCTGAATAATGGGAGGATAATGAATTGCTCTGAGGATACTGTTGCCATTCCAAATTTTAGAATGAAAGTAATCAAAAGTCAAGTCCAAATGCAGGGCTATTGCCTCCAGTAAAATCGACCCAGAATCTTCAAAAGAGCGGAAAAGCTGATTTCCTATCTCAGTAAATTGAGGTAAAGCATCTGTCATCACATTATCAGGATATTCAGATTTAATGCTGTCATCGCCCCTGACTGTTTGGCCAATCTGGTAAAATTCCTTTAAATCAGCTACCCTGGAATGTTTTGCGTGCTCCTTACCAAAGGAAGTATATCCCCTCTGACCAGCCAATCCTGGAATTTCGTATTTCAATTTAACTTCCAGAGGTAAACTAAAAAACTCCCTGGCACATGTATAAAATCTGGAAACGAGATCTTTATCAATTCCATGATTCTTAATACAAACAAAACCTATTTCCCGAAAGGCTTGTCCAATCCCATCAACAAATTTTTGTTTATCCAATGGATTGGATGATTTAAACAGATGCAAGTCCAAAACCGGAATGAAAGATGCCATTGCTATGGAAATTGGTTAATGAATGTAATTATCTTGGTGAAAATCCTCAAACTCACCTCATTAGAATAAAAATAGGGTTTTGAAGTTTAATAATTGGCTAAATATTTTGAGGGGACCCTATCGAATAAACTTTCGTATCAATGGTTTTGGGATGGACTAGTCATCAAATAATGCAACACACCATTTCTCTATTCAATTATACATTCTAATTAAATATATTTATAGATCATTACAAATCAATTATTTGATTATTAATGTTGGATTAAATAGGAATTAGTCTATTTTTGTTGTCTTCATTCCAAACCATATGTAGACCAAAAATGAAGCAAATCAAAAATTTTATATCTGGGCACTATGTTGATTCCTTGGATGGGAAGAATTTTGATTTATTGAATCCTGCGACTGGACATAAGATAGGCAAAATTGCCAGGAGTTCGGCAGAAGATGTAGAAAAAGCAGTCGAGGCGTCTGCAGCCGCTTTTCCAAGCTGGTCTCAGACAAAACCGGAAGAAAGGTTTAGAATACTTCAACGGATATCAGACCTAATCATTGAAAAGAATGAGGAATTAGCCATTGCAGAAACCAACGACACCGGTAAACCTCTCAGTCTTTCAAGCAATATCGAAATCCCAAGGGCAGCGAGCAATTTTAGATTTTTTGCCACTGCTGCCATGCAGTTTTCCTCGGAAAGTCACGCCATGCCAGGAAGCATCAACTATACCCTCAGACAGCCCATCGGAATTGTTGGATGCATTTCTCCCTGGAATTTGCCGCTCTATTTATTTAGTTGGAAGATAGCCCCGGCTTTGGCAGCGGGCAATTGCGTTGTAGCAAAACCTTCGGAACTAAGTCCAAGCACTGCTTTTATGTTGGGTGAGATTTGTAAAGAAGCCGGATTGCCGGATGGCGTGCTCAATATTCTACACGGCTTGGGGCCTGAGGTGGGTGAATCAATCGTGAGACATCCATCCATTAAGGCAATTAGTTTTACAGGAGGAACAAATACCGGGAAGCTCATCAGCAAGATCGCCGGACCCATGTTCAAGAAAATAAGTCTTGAACTCGGTGGAAAAAATCCTTGTTTGGTTTTCAACGATTGTGATTACTCCAAAACACTCAGTGAGGTGTCCAGATTATCCTTTTCCAACCAGGGCCAAATTTGTCTTTGTGGGTCCAGGATTCTGGTACAATCCGGCATTTATGAAAAATTTAAAATTGATTTGGTTAAAAAAGCTGAGAGTCTTAGGATTGGAGATCCTTTGGAAGATGGAGTCCAGTTTGGTTCAGTGATTTCTGAGGAGCACATGAACAAAGTTCTCAAATACATCCATCTTGCCAAAGAGGAAGGAGGTAATTGTCTAACAGGCGGCAAGCGCTATATACCAGAGGGACGTTGTAAAGAGGGTTTTTTTGTTTTGCCCACCATTTTTGAGGGCCTTGGTCCAGATTGTAAGACAAATCAGGAAGAAATATTTGGACCGGTGATTACCCTGCAAAAGTTTGAAACTGAACATGAGGCCCTGGAGCTCGCCAATGCCAGTGAATATGGATTGGCATCGACTCTATGGACAAGCGATTTGAGTAGAGCGCATCGGCTGGCTTCGCATTTGAATACCGGAATTGTATGGATCAATTGCTGGTTAAACAGAGATTTGCGCACACCCTTTGGAGGCATGAATCAAAGTGGTGTTGGGCGGGAAGGCGGATGGGAGGCCATGAAGTTTTTCACAGAACCAAAAAATATCTGTATCCAATACGGATGAAACCTGGCTGTGATGCCCATAGATAAATTGGTCGAAATACACCTTAATTGTGCTTTATTTCGTCTAAATTTGCGGCAGCAATGAGAATTTTACATCACTTTGGTAGTTATGTCATTTGGTTGGGTCAGGTTTGGAAAAAACCTGAAAACTTACGAATGTATTGGAAAGAGACTTTGCGACAAATGGAAGTCATTGGTATAGGGTCAATCATCATCGTAGGGTTAATTGCTATTTTTATTGGTGCGGTAACAGCTGTGCAGTTTTCTTATCAAATGGAAGGTACGCTGATACCCAGGTTTTACATTGGTTATATTGTGAGAGATATGACCATTATTGAACTAGCTCCTACATTTTCCTGCATGGTCCTTGCGGGTAAAGTCGGATCAAGCCTTGCATCGGAGCTTGGAGGAATGCGTCAAAAAGAACACATCGATGCCATGGAAATTATGGGCGTAAATACCGCCGCATTTTTAATTCAACCGAAAATTATAGCCGCTGTTACAGTGATTCCGATGTTGGTTTGTTTGGCTGCAGGGATCAGCATTGTCGGTGGATATCTGGCGAGTGTACCCATGGGATTGTTTAGCAATGAAGAATATATTCAGGGTCTCAGATCATTTTTTGAACCCTATAATGTAACCGTTATGTTTGTAAAATCGGTCGTATTTTCCTTTTTATTAACGACTGTATCTTGTTATCAGGGATATTTTGTAAAAGGAGGAAGTATCGAATTGGGACATGCAAGTACACAGGCTGTTGTGTTTTCAAATATATTAATTTTACTTTCGGATTATTTAATAGCCATGTTAATGACCTCATGATCCGGGCTGAAAATATATTCAAAAGCTTTGGCGATCATCAGGTGCTCAATGATGTAAATTGTCTGTTTGAACGCGGAAAAACGAATTTGATCATTGGCCGATCCGGTGCAGGTAAGACAGTGTTGTTAAAAATTCTAATTGGTCTTATCGAACCATCTTCAGGACGGGTGTATTATGACCAAGTAGAGTTTTATTCCTTGTCGAAACAAGAGAAAAGAGAACTCAGAATGCAGATTGGAATGCTATTTCAGGGTTCTGCCCTGTTTGATTCGATGACTGTGGAAGAAAACATACGATTTCCCATGGATATGTTTACCAAACAGACTTCGAAAGAAAAAGAAAAGAGGGTCAATTATTGTTTAGAAAGAGTCAATCTTGAAGGGCAAAATAAGAAATACCCTTCTGAGTTATCCGGAGGAATGCAAAAAAGAGTTGGAATCGCACGAGCCATTGTTTTGAATCCAAAATATCTTTTTTGCGATGAACCCAATAGTGGACTGGATCCAAAGACATCGATTGTCATTGATGAACTTATTTCAGACATAACACATGATTTAAATACAATTACTATTATCAACACACATGACATGAATAGTGTAATGCAAATTGGCGAAAAGATCTTTTTTATTCATGATGGAGAGCTGCACTGGACCGGTACCAGTGCTGAAGTACTCAACAATCAGGATGAGGAATTACAAGGATTTATTTTTGCATCACCATTCTTGCAAAGGCTTAGGGCGAACATGTAATCAAATAAATTCTGTCCAAATAATATCTTTCACAAATCAGAACTGAATAAAAAATGAGTAAGTGGCGCAACAAATGGATCTGGTCTGCTGCAATAGTTATTGCAATGCTTTTAGTTGCGGTGTTTTACAAAACCAAAACCAGGCCCAAGGGGATTGAAGTAACTATTGAGCAGGTATTCAAAAGAACTCTCACAGAAACGGTTTCCGCCAGTGGTAAAATATATCCTGAAAAAGAAATTAAAATCTCATCTGATGTTTCAGGAGAGATCACTGAACTTTTTGTAGAGGAAGGTGATTCTGTGACCATGGGTCAAATCCTTGCAAGAATTAATCCGGATGTCTATGAGTCAGCAGTTGAACGCACTACCGCAGGAGTAAATGTAGCCAGGTCTCAGGCAAAAGCCACCATGGTCAATATTAAAGCAGCCCAAGCTCAAAGGGACCAAATAAGATCTCAATTACAGAATGCAAATAATATTTTAGAGCGCAGCAAAAAATTATACCAGCAAGGCGTGATTTCCAAAGCAGAATTGGAAACTGCAGAGACCAATTCCCAAAATCTTGAATCCAATTTGCGTTCTGCAGAAGCCAATGTAGAGGCTATGATCAGGCAGTCAGAGGGCTCAGGTTATGGTGTGAAAGATGCGGAAGCAATGTTGAAAGAACAAAAAACAAATTTGGGAAGAACCATTCTAAAAGCTCCTGTCAGCGGTATTGTATCCCAGCTAAGTGTAGAAAGAGGAGAAAGAGTCGTAGGGACGGTCCAAATGTCAGGCACAGAAATGATGCGCATTGCAGATCTCAGTGTCATGGAGGTTCAAATTGAAGTCAGCGAGAATGACATCGTAAGAATTGAAAAAGGAAATCAAGCCGATATTGAAGTGGATGCCTGGAAAAATAAAAATTTTACTGGTTATGTCACAGAAATTTCGAATAGCGCCACCAATTTAGGAGCAGTGCAATTGACAAATGATCAGGTGGCCAAATTTATAGTAAAAGTTAGAATTGACAGCAGTTCCTACAGAGATTTATTAAAAGAAAAAGGCTCATCACCATTCAAACCCGGAATGTCCGCAACTGTTGAGATAAAAACCTTTACTGTAGAAAATGCGCTGTCGGTACCTATTCAATCCGTAAGAGCCTTCAATCCGGATGAGGAGAATCAGAAAACTGAAAAGAAGATTTCAGAAGTCGATACCAAAGGAATTCCCAATGACCCAAGCCAACAGACTATAGAATTAAACAAAAGTAAATATTTAGAGGCAGTCTTTGTCAAGTCCGGAGATACAGTGATCAGAAAGCAAGTAACAACAGGAATCCAAGATCAAAATTATATAGAAATCAAGCAAGGACTGATGGAAAAGGAAGAAGTGATTAGCGGTCCTTACTCAGCCATTAGCCGAGATTTAAAAAATGGAAGCAGAATTCGCCTCAAAAAGGAATAGACTTCAATTATAAATAAAGAATGTCATTGAAAAAATCTTTCCTCCTTGTATTCTTGCTTTTTGTCACGGACGCGGAAATCATGGCACAAAACATCTGGCCGGTATTAAGCCAGGTAAGTTATCAAAAAATAAAGGATGAAAATCTGGGCTTTGAAGTGGACTACCCAATTTTTGGAAGTGAGTTAAAAGCGCTAAATGGTAAATGGGTGCAGCTTAAAGGATATATCATACCTACAGATGGTTACAAAAGCCATAAGGAGTTTGTATTCTCCGCTTATCCCTATAAAAACTGCTATTTCTGTGGAGGAGCCGGACCCGAAACAGTGATCGAAGTAGAATCTGTAAAAGGTATCCAATTTAGCTCCGAAAAAATTGAAATTAGGGGCAAATTAAAATTGAACGCCACAGATCTTAACCGGCTGATGTTTATCCTAACAGATGCTGAATTGATTGACCCTTAGAAATTCTTTTATTGTTGAAAATCAGGAAATTAATTGAAACTGGCGGATATTGACCCAAAATAATGTTAAAATATAAACAGCCTCCTTTGAAGAGGCTATAAAAGTGTATATTTGCGACCGCAATTAGATTTTTATTCAAAAATGAGTATTGAAAAGCAAGAATTTATATCAAAAGTTAAAATAGCACTCAGAACGCTTAAAGAATATCAGGTTCCTGACCATAGAAAAGCTTTGATTCAAATCATTAATTCATTTGGACCTTTTATAGGAATCTGGGCATTCGTTTACGTGCTTTGGGATTACAGCATTATCGCCAGTTTGTTATTGTGTGTGTTGAATTCGTTTTTTCTGGTGAGAATATTTATCATCCAACACGATTGTGGTCATCAAACCTTTGTCAGTTCTAAAAATGCAAGGCACATCATTGGGTATATTTGCAGTTTGATGAGTTCGGTGCCCTACTTTTATTGGGCAAAATCACATCATTTCCACCACCAGAACAATGGCATGCTAGAAGTGAGGGACATTGGTGATATTGACACGCTCACTGTAGAAGAATTTTCCAAGTTATCGAAATTTAATCAATTCAAATACAAAGTGTACAGGTCACCACTTGTGATGTTTTTATTGGGTCCGATCTACTACATTTTTATACACAACAGGCTACCATTGGTCCAACTTAAAGAATTCAAAAAATACAATTTAAGCTTATATCTCAACAACCTTGTTCATGCTGCTTTTATTGTTTTGCTTTGTGTTTTACTTGAATGGCAAAAAGTATTGTTCATTCATTTTATTACTCTTTCTCTTTTTTCCATTATTGCCATCTGGTTTTTTTATATCCAACACCAGCACGAAGAAGGTTACAAGGAATGGAAAAATAGATGGGAGTTTATGTATGCAGCAATAAAAGGAAGCACTTATTATAAATTGCCGGGTATCATAAACTGGTTGACAGGCAATATTGCCATTCATCACATCCATCATCTAAATCCATCGATTCCCAACTATCATTTGAAAAAATGCCTTGACAGAATTCCATGGTTTACAAGCTTTACCACCCAGCTTGGATTTATTGAAAGTCTTAAATTGGCTTCCCATAAATTATGGGATGAAAATCAAAAAAGAATGATCAGTTTTAGGGAATACAATCAAATGGTTAGACTGGGGTTGGTCAAGATTTAATTTACCACAACTCTACCTATTCTTTTAAATGATTGGTATTATCTTTGCGCACTGTGTCTGACAAACAGCCACTTGCTCCTTATTTTCTCATAGACCCTTTGGCAAAAAACCTGCTGAAGGTTCTGACAGAAAATCAGAAAAATATCCGAATCACCGGCATGGTAGGTTCACGGGACAGTATTTTGTTTGTTTCACTAATGCAGACTTACCAAAAAAAACTTTTGGTTATATGCAATACAAAGGAGGAGGCTCAATTTCTAGTCGATGATCTAAGGGCATTTTGCCAGCAAAAGGAAGTTTACTTTTTTCCAGATTCCTTCAAAAAACCTGGCGTTTTTGATCACATAGATCTTTTTCAGATCCAAGAAAGAATTGACACCATCTCTGCTTTGCCATCAGTCCAAGCTAAAATCATCGTCAGCTATCCAGAGTCATTGTTTGAAAAAATTGCAAAGCCAGAAGAATTTCACCGCAAAAGTCTCCGCTTTAAAAAAGGAGAACAGACCGATGTGGATCTGGTGATTGAGCAACTGGTGAAATATGGATTTAAAAGAGTTGACTTTGTGTATGAACCTGGACAGTTCTCTATCCGAGGAGGGATCATGGACATTTTTTCTTTTTCGAGCGAATACCCTTACAGAATAGAGCTGACTGATATTGATATTGAAAGCATTCGCACTTTTGACACCCAATCTCAACTTTCTCTTAAGAACATTGGAGAATTCAGCATAGTCCCCAATGTCAATTTAGAGTTTGAAAATATCCGAAAATTCAATCTGGGAGAATTGTTGACAGATGACACGCTTGTTTTTTTTCAAGACCCGCTTTTCCTTCAGGATCAATTGCAAAAATGCTTTGAAGAAGCTGAAAAATTTGCCAATAAAATGATCCATTATGATGATGAAGAGAAAAATGAGATTATTCAACAAAGGGCTTTTGTATATCCCGGAGATCTCTTAGAAAGCCTCCATTCCCTCTCCAAAATATATTACCAAGAAGTTCCTCAAACTTTGGCAGATGTCGTTACAATCCATGCAGAATGCAAACCACAACCAAGTATTCATAAGAATTTTAATTTGTTGATTGAGCTGATAAAGGATCTGAATGAAAAAAAATTCCAGGTATATATATGCACCAACACCTCACAACAAATTGAAAGATTTTATAAAATATTTGAAGATCTAAAAGCTCAAATTGAATTTACGCCGGTATTGATTTCTATCAGAGAAGGATTCATCGATGATGAAATGAAACTGGTTTGTTTTACGGATCACCAGATCTTTTCAAGATATCATGCAAGCAAAACCAGAAAGAAATTTTCTGGTGATCAAGCCTCAAGCATTAAATTACTCAGAGAGTTGCAATCCGGTGATTTTGTTTCCCATCTTGATCACGGAATAGGAAGGTTTGCGGGACTTGAAAAAATTAATGTAAATGGTCAATTGCAAGAGGCGGTACGACTGATTTACAAGAACAATGATATTCTATATGTAAGCATCCATTCACTCCATAAGATCAGTAAATATGTAGGTCAAGAAGGGACAGAACCCAGCTTGCACAAACTGGGATCAGATCAATGGAAGCAACTCAAACAGAAAACCAAACAGAAAGTAAAAGACATTGCCCGAGAATTGATCAAACTCTATGCGGCCAGAAAAGCTGCAAAGGGCTATGCCTTTTCACCAGACAATTATTTACAAACAGAACTAGAAGCTTCTTTCATTTATGAGGATACTCCGGATCAGGGTAAAGCGACGATTGATGTAAAAAATGACATGGAAAAACCACATCCTATGGACCGATTGATATGCGGCGATGTGGGATTTGGTAAAACTGAAGTGGCGATCAGAGCTGCTTTTAAATGCGTACAAGATGGTAAGCAAGTTGCAGTACTGGTCCCAACTACGATTCTTGCGCTCCAGCATTTTCGAACCTTTAAAGAGCGGTTCAAAGAATTTCCATTGGATGTGGATTATATTTCAAGATTCAGAACCGCCAAAGAAAAGACAGCCATTTTTAAAAAGTTAAAATCAGGTCAGCTGGACATCATCATAGGTACCCATAGCCTACTGAGTAAATCCACAGAATTTAAAGACTTAGGATTACTGATTATCGATGAAGAACAAAAATTTGGTGTGGCATCCAAAGAAAAGCTGAGAAAGTTCAAGGTCAATGTTGATACTTTGACGTTAACCGCCACGCCCATTCCCAGAACCTTGCAATTCTCACTTATGGCTGCCAGGGATCTGAGTGTGATCAATACTCCCCCACCCAATCGACAGCCCATCCATACAGAGCGCAGGGTTTTCAGTGATGATTTAGTCCGCGATGCCATTATGAATGAAGTCTACCGCGGTGGACAAGTCTTTTTTGTACACAACAGGGTCAAAAATTTAAATGAAATCAAAGAAATGATCCAACAATTGTGTCCTGATGTCAGCGTCGCGGTAGCACACGGACAGATGGAAGCAGAAAACCTGGAAAAAATACTGGTCGAATTTATTGATCACGAATATGATGTTTTGGTCAGTACCAACATCATTGAGACAGGTTTGGATATACCCAATGCCAATACCATTATTATCAACAATGCCCATCAATTTGGTTTAAGTGACCTGCATCAGTTGAGGGGTCGTGTGGGAAGATCCAACCGGAAGGCCTATTGCTATTTGTTTGCCCCACCATCCTCTGCCTTGAGCACAGAAGCGAGAAAACGTTTGAAAACGCTGGAAGAGTTTTCAGATTTGGGAAGTGGATTTCAAATATCGATGCGCGATTTGGACATTAGGGGAGCAGGTAATTTACTTGGAGGGGAGCAAAGCGGTTTTATCACAGACATAGGATATGAAACGTATCAGAGAATATTGGAAGAAGCCATGGATGAACTGAAAGAAGATGAATATGGAGATTTGTTTCAGGAAGAATTGAAAAGTAAAAAGGAATATGTCAAGGATACCATTATTGACAGTGATACAGAAATGTTTATTCCGGACGATTATGTGAGTCAAACCCAAGAAAGATTGTCCCTGTACCAACAATTGGACAAGCTAATGGGAGAGGATGAAATCAAACAATTTACCGCGATGCTGACCGATCGGTTTGGCCCGGTACCAAAGTCGGTGGACGAGTTGTTTGAAGGTCTGAGGACCCGATGGATTGCCCGACAAATGGGGATCGAAAGAGTTGTTCTAAAGAGGAAAAAGCTGCAGGCCTATTTTATTTCCAATCCTCAATCCAGTTTTTATGAAAGTCCTTATTTTCAAAGTCTGGTGAAATCCATGGGCATTCCCGAAATATCATGTCAATTTAGTTTAAAACAATCTCATCAGAATTTGATCCTTGTGGCTGAAAACGTCAGAACCCTAAGGCAAGCTCAAAATTTGCTGTTGGGACTGCATAAAATAGTTTTGGATCATTAAGGCAAATTGGTACTTTTTGGGTACCCTAAACCTACAGTTCATATTTTTGTTTACTATCTATAATTTAAAAATATGGAAACCATCCAATCCAAACCAGCGATTTTGCTTTATACTGAGCAGACTCCCAATCCTGAGTCCCTGAAATTTGTGAGCAACAGAATTCTGTATAAGGGCATCGCAGAATTCAAGGATCCCGATGCGGCTAAAGGCTGGTCTGTGTTGGCTGAAGCCTTGTTTGGCCTGGAATATGTCAAATCCGTTTATATCTCAAATAATTTTGTGACCATTACTAAAAAACCCGGAGAAGAGTGGCATGAGATTATGATTCCGGCAAAAGAATTTATCAGAAGCTTTATTGTAGAAAATGCGGATAAAGATTTCGTTTCTCCTGATTTTGAACAACACAAAAGGGAGATTGAAAAACAGAACTCAGGAGCTGATTACAATGAAGAAGACCAAAATACGGTGACAAGGATCAAAGAAATCATCGAGCAATATGTCAAACCGGCCGTAGAAATGGACGGTGGAAATATTGAGTTTAAGTCCTATCAGGATGGGGTGGTGACAGTCTATATGCAGGGTTCCTGCAGTGGATGTCCTTCGAGCACTGTTACTTTAAAAGCTGGTATTGAAGGTCTGATGAAGAGAATGCTTCCTTCCGTCAGGGAGGTGGTGGCTGAAGCACAATGAGCTTACAATTTTAATGGAAAACCATTTTATACAAGGTGGATTTAATTGGGCAGATCTCACCGTTCCAAACGCGGATGAACTTAGAAATTTTTATTCAACTGTAATCGGCTATAGTCATACCGCCATTGAGATGGGTGGATATGAAGATTATTGTATGAACAGCCCGGTTGATGGATTGACCAAAACAGGAATATGTCATGCCAAAGGTGTAAATGGCAATTTGCCACCGGTTTGGTTGATCTATTTTAATGTAAAAAATCTTGAAGAGAGTTTAGAGCAAGTCATCGCTCTGGGTGGTAAAATTATTTCTCCTGCAAGATCCTACGGCCCCGGAGCAAGTTATGCCGTCATCCAGGATCCCGGAGGGGCTTATTGTGCCTTATACCAACCCAGTTAAATCACAACTTCAATTCGCGGCCCGAATAGAATTCCAAAACGGCTATTTTAAAGATTAGATCGTATTTTGAGATCGTCTGGTTAAACTGCGTGATTTGTCGGTTGCTCTGTGACTGACCCAATTCGAAAAGGCTTGCGCTACCCAACTCAAATCTCTTCTGGGTCATGTTAAAAGATTGGTTTGCCAGATCTGCTGAAACTCTTGCTGCCTCAAAATCTTTCGAAGCAGCCATGGCAGCGGTGTAAGCCTGTGTGATGTCTTGTCTCAACTTTTCTGTCTGTAATTCAAGTTGGATTTGATTTCTTTGGGTTTCCAATTTGGATCTCTTCACATTGGTCCAATTGCGCATTTTGTTAAAAATTGGAATGTTCAATCCAAGACCAAAACTGTAGCCTAAGAATTGATCAAATTGCTTGCTAAAAGGGATTACTTCCGTGCTGGTCACCCTAGGATTTAACTGTTGGAAAACAACAGATTTTCCATCAATTAATATGCCGGGAATGGTTATGGTTTCAAATTCAAAAGTTTTGGGAAGAGCAGCGGCATCAGAATACCTTGAACCAATACTAACACTTCCGAAAACCGATGGATAAAAAACGGATCGTGCAATTCTCTCTCCGGTTTTTGCTGCTTCCAGCCTCATACGGGCGGACTTTATCATCGGAAGTCTTTCACTGGATGTCTGAATTAATTCTTCCATGTCTAAACTTTCAACAGTCCACCATTTGTCCTGATTTGTTTCTATTTTTTCCAATACCATTGGCGCATCTGCAGGTAATCGCATGCTTTGTTTCAAACTTAGAAAGGCCAATTGAAGTGCGTTGTCTGCCTGCACCAGGGTCTGCTGGACCATGGCAATCTGAGATCTTGCTTCCAACACATCGGCCTCTGGTCTTGCACCTGCTTCAAATAATATATTGACCTGATTCAAAGTGTTTTGGCGAATTTTCAAATTTTCGAGGGCAAGTTGTTTTCTTTCTTCCGCCAATAAAACATTGAGAAATTGGCTTGCCACAAGGAGAGCCAAATCGTTTTCAGCTTGTTTGTAGTCTTCGGTACCCGCCACCAGATTCTGCCTGGATTGCTTAATGCTGTGCTTAATTAAAAATCCTTGAAACAAAGCAATGCTGCTGTTTAAACCGCCGCTTCCAAAAAGGATGTCCTGATTGATCAGTAAGTTGGTGGTAGGATCAATGTTACGACCTACACTGACACCTGTATTCAAATTGGCATTTAAATCCGGAGCCCTAAGCCATTTGCTTTCGGTCAAATTCAATTTGTTGTTTTCAACGGTCAGTCTTGACAGACGTAAATTCAGATTTTCCTTTAAAGCCAGAGAAATACATTTTTGGAGGCTCCAGGATTCCTGGGCAGGAAGCTGAAAAAGCCAAACTGTTAAAATTAATGTCCAAAATATGCTTGACATGAGATATCCTTTAAGGTCGTAAAAATAGGCAATTTTATCATTGGTCTTTCATGAGTCTGACCCATGATCCACATATTAAGAGGAACAACGTTTTAATTCTAATCCCCCATACAATCCCAACAAATGAATTTAAGAGATTTAAAACCATGTAAAATCACACCAGTGAAAAATTCCTTCTTGATCGCATTGACAACCATTTTGTTTGTGCCGGAAAGCCACGCGCAGAAAACGGAGCACTTTGAAATTCCTGATACTATTTTAAAAAAAGATGGAAAAGAAATTCTGGTTTATATCAAGGAGTTGGATTCCTATGATGTGAGATTCATTTTTAGAGGAGATAGTACGCATCAGCTATTTATGCTTCATGCGCTGGAAGTAGCGGAAATCAGAACCAAACTAGGCAAGTTTTATTTGCAGAAAAGGCCTGAAGTATTGATAGAACAATCCATCCATACTGATACAATACAAACCGAATGGATAAAAGTCGGACATGTTGATGGTAACTGGTTTACCGGAAAGCTTGTATCAGAAGATTCGATCAGACTTTGTCTTTCAGCAGAAAACTACGATACCCTCTGTTTTCCAAAGGTAAAACTCGATCAAATGATTCGAATTGATTCAGGCATGTGGAAAAGTCAGAAAATTTACAAAATAGATGCATTTGAATCACAATATTTCATTTTGCATTTCAAAAATTCTGAGCCCAACAAGAGAGTTCAATACAGAAATATTTTGGGATTGAATCATTTCATTCTTGCTGAATTATGGCCAAGTCTGTATGTACAATTGGGCCTGGCTCCATTCTCCCAATTTAATCCTCAATTCATTCAACCCTTATTGTTTCAGCTTCAATACAGACCTCCCATCCAATTTGACAAAATGAAATGGGGTTTTGAAGCCATCTATTTTACCTCCGATTTCCTGGATCCTACCACAAACCCCGGCAGAATCCTATACCTTTTGAGGATTCGAACAAAAGGCAGACTGGCAAATCTAAGCGTGGGAGGCGGTGTACAATCCACCATTGATCACAAAAAAGGAAATTACGCAATCAGTACTGCAGGGGAATGGAGAATCAGAGAAAATTGGTGCATCATGGCAGAGGGATTGATGCCCAGTGTACGGCAAAAATCAATCTACTGTACTTTTGGTTTGAGATATTCCGTTGGTCATTCTTCCTTTGAAATGGGGCTTGTAAATACTCCATTTCTGCGATCAAAAGATGAATCTAACTTAAGCCCCTGGCTTGGATGCCGGATTGCTCTTCCCTGATATCAATTGCAAAGGATATACAGGGTATCTTTCGAAAATAGCCAATGCCTCAAAAACAAAAGGTGCAGACTTCACCGCACCTTTTGTACTAAGCACTCATTATACTATGAAAACCTTTAAAACCAATATTATGGGCCAATTTCCAGAATCCATCAGTTCTTGCCAAACATACTATGTGTTTGAACCTAACAAGGACTTCTGTCTCCTCAAGCCCGGGTTGTGTTGATGGAAGAAATATTTGAAATGAACGGTGGCGATAAGTTCTCAAATCCTTGTTTCTGTGGATAAAAGAATCAAGCAACCGTCAAATTCATTTCAGGTAATGTACTTCTGAACCGACTCTTTCGTGGCAAATGCAAAAATACAACCCATCTTTTATAGATAATTATGATATTTTTCTATATTTGCATAGATATTATCTATATTATGAATATTCAACAATTGGAATACATTCTTGCTTTGGATCGACACCGGAATTTCGTCAAAGCTGCGTCGGAGTGCAATATCTCCCAACCAACCCTTAGTATGATGATCAAAAAGTTGGAAGATGAGTTGAATGTAGTACTTTTTGAGCGTCACCGAAGCGGAGTCATACCTACAAAAGAGGGCATTGAAATTCTACAACATGCATCCTTGGTTGTCCAGGGTCTCACAAATTTGAAGTTGTGTGCCGATGAACTGGCTGAAGAAATTAGCGGAGAGCTTAGGATTGGCATTATTCCAACCCTGGCTCCCTATTTACTACCATTATTTCTAAAAGAATTCTCAGAACACTCTCCGAAACTAAAGATTCAGCTAAAAGAAATGACGACCCGTGAAATAACACAGTCCTTGAAAGAAGGAATGCTAGATTTAGGATTACTGGCAACGCCCCTCAAAGATCCTGATCTTAAAGAAATTCATTTGTTCTTAGAAGAATTTTATGTCTATGCCTCAGAGAACGAAAATCTTCCCAAAAAAAAATACCTCTTACCCGATGATATTGATCCGAATCATTTATGGTTACTGGAAGAAGGTCATTGCCTGAGGAACCAGATTTTCAATCTGTGTGAATTAAAGAAAAGTGTAGATTCCAAGCAAAAGCTCAATTATGAAGCTGGAAGCATTGAGACCTTGATTCACCTGGTGGATAGAAATCACGGCATTACAATCATTCCTTACCTTGCCTCAGTCCATTTAAGTGGGGCTCAGAAAAAAAATCTGAGGGAGTTTGCAATACCCAAACCCGCACGTGAAATTTCCATTGTCATTCGAAAATCATATCCAAGAAAAAAAATTCTCATACACTTAAAAAGAGAAATTCTCCAAGCATTGGAATCAGATCAAAAGATGAAAGATTTAATCTGTAAAAATAAAGTACCCGACCAAAGCCTTGACTGCAAAAATGATTGTTTTACACAAGCTGACATCAACAAATTAAATATCCAATGAGTCAACAAATCCATCAAATTATTTCAAAATTGAAATTAGTTTGATTTAATCCAATGTTTTAAAATCTGAAAAAGTTGGAGCAATCTGTCTTTAAGATCCGGAGAGATAGTAGTGGATAAAATCAAATAGAGGAATCCCAGACAAACAACAATGCCATTCAAAATAATTTGTACCCAGCCAAAGAGAGGATTTTGAATTAGAAAAAGGAATAAAACCATTGCTGCAATAAATCCGATCAATTTTACAAAATCCAAAGTGAAGGGATTTAGTCTAAAAATTTTCCAAATCAGGATTGATTTGAGTGCATTGTACAAACCCACGGATATAAATGTTCCGGCGGCTGCTCCTTTCATTCCAAAAATTGGTATCAGCCAATAATTCAAAGCTATATTGGAGATTGCGAGTAGAAGCAATAAAATACTTTCAATGCGGTAGTATTTGGAATAATTGATGATATGGTGATTGATTCCGGTGGCTGCATCCATCATTCGCGCCAGCAATAAAAAAAACAAGACCCAATACAATTTTAAAATTTGATCGGTATTCGGCATGATTCCTGCCAGTTGCTCAAAAGAAAACCATAAAATTAAACTCAAAGATATGGTAGGAATCAGCATTAGAATAACCGATCTTGAGTAAAGATTCTTCAGGCGAGAAAGATCCTGGGTTTTTGCGGCCAGCGAAACTGAGGGATTCAACAAGTCCACCAGGGACTGGGCAGGAATAAATACTGCATTCGACATAAACAAAGCCAAAACAAATAAGCCAGCAGAATTCGCCCCCATGAAAGCAGCCACCATCAATGCATCTATTCTAAGTGCCATAATGGCTGATACACCGCTCACCACATTAAAGGCAGCAAAACTCAAAATTGGCTTTAACTGTTTTATTTTACCCAAGTTTAAGCTGATTTTAAACATTTGGGGGTTCATCCTGTAAATAGAAACCAACAATATGGCAGAGATGACAACATAATAGCCAATCACTAGCGCAATAAAGCTGACATGGTCCAATTTGTCATGCACCACCAATAAAAATAAAACAGGTAAGATAAGCTTAAAGGAATTGACCAGCAAAGCGGGAAAGGCAATGCGTTGATGGTTGACAGAACAAGTTTGAATCAGATCGTAAAAAACAAAAACAAGGGTAAGTGGAAAAAGCCAAAACAAGTAATTTGAGATGGCAGGATCTGCATTGGGTAGCCACACCAACCAATGGTCCTTTAGAAAAAAGAAAGTCAATCCAAAAAGAATTGCGCCCATAAAATAACCCAGCAATACCAGAGAAAATACATTGGATCCTCCTTTTCCATCCTGACTATCGTAGGGAAAATACCTGATCAACACCGCTCCAAAACCCAGGGTAATAAAGGGAGTAAAAAGAGAGGCAGTATTGGTCAGGAATCCATAAATACCATACAATTCAAGATCTCTGGGATATACCCACAAAGTCGAAAAAAGACCCACCATTACCCCCAAGTAGTATAAAACAGTGTATCCCAGACTTTCATTCAGTGGTTTGCGATCGGACATTAAGACAAAGAAATGAAATATTTCACTATCATTCTCTCCTTAGTCTTCAGCATCAACTTGGTCTGCTCTCCATAGCCTTCAGCTAATCAGAAAAATTTCATTTAACTTGCGGTTTAAATTATTCGTTATCGTACCTCTTCAGTTGCGTCATCGCTCAGACAAAGAAATGGAAAATATTTTGTCTGTTATTCAGTCAGGAAATCTATCAGGTCCGGGATTATGGCATCGGAAATGTGAACAGCGCTTTGCTGAAATGTTGGTAAATCGAAAAGCGATATTGACCCACTCTTGCACAGCAGCGCTCGAAATGTGTGCCTTACTTTTGGACATCCAAAGAGGTGATGAGGTGATCGTTCCTTCTTACACCTTTGTTTCCACTGCCAATGCGTTTGCCCTTCGCGGTGCTACCATCAGGTTTGCAGATTCCATGAAGGACCATCCCAATATTCATATGGATTCAGTTTTGCCCTTGATCAATGAGAGAACCCGTGCCATCGTGCCTGTACATTATGGAGGAATGGCCGTCGATTTGGATCCTATTCTTGAATTGGCCCGCCAGAAGAACATCATTCTGGTGGAAGATGCCGCACACGCAATTGATTCAAAATACAAAGGACAGGCCCTTGGTACTTTCGGACAAATGGCTTGTTTCTCCTTTCACGATACAAAGCCCATTGGTTGTGGGGAAGGAGGTATGCTTTGTATAAATAATTCCGAACTGATTGAATCTGCTCTGCTGATTTATGAAAAGGGAACCAACCGACAAGAATTTCTGGCGGGAAGAAGTAAAGACTATCAATGGAAATCGCTCGGCTCCTCGTATTGTGCCACGGAATTACAGGCCGCAGTTTTGATGGCGCAATTGGAGGATTCAGAACGAATTTTCAAGATGAGACAAAATGTTTGGGATCGATATATGGTCAATTTGCAAAACAACTTAAAATATGCATGTCTGCCCAAATTGTGTCAATGGGGATCTTACAATACTTCTGTTTTCTATATTCTATTTGATACATTGAAAAGAAGAGAAGAGGTCAGAAATGTCTTGGCTAAAAATGAAATACAATCAGCAGGTCATTATTTATGTCTTCACCGTAGTCCTTTTATGGGTCCACACAATAAGGATTTATGTCCAAATGCTGAATCCATTGAGAAAAGATTGCTGAGGTTGCCTATTTACTCTACTTTGGATTTGCAAATGGTGGATAGAATTTGTGAGGTGTTATTGGAAATCACATCTGTCTAAAATAATTTTTAGAAATTAACTTTTCCACTTTTTGTCGCGCAAAAAGTGGACAAAAACGCAGCCTTTTCTAAGGCGGCATCTTTCTTGGTTCTATTGATCTTTATTTGGTTCATTTTGCAAAGTTCACTGTTGGGACAGATTTTGGGCGCTGTATATTGCCGCTCCATAATGTCACTTCACTATGAAGTGTCTTGTCCTGAAATAGGTTTACACTAAAAAGTAAAAAATGGACAGAAAAATCAATCATAAGCCAGGAAGGTACTACAGTATTGAAGAAAGGCACAAAATCATCCAGGAGTATATTTCTAGACAATGTACAAAAGCTGAGATTTGGGAGAAGTACACAGGCCAAAAACAAGAGCATGGTAACTTATTAAAGTGGATGAGACAATTGGGTTACAATACAGAAAATACAATCAAAAGGCCTAATATTGTATCAAATTTTCATGATATGCCACATAAAAAGAAAAAAGTGGATAGTTCTGATTTAGTAGATGAGCAATTATTTGAAAATCTTCAATTGAAAAAGAGAATTGTAGAATTGGAAAGACAATTAAAAGATGCAGAACTTAAAGCGATTGCTTTTTCAACAATGGTTGATATTGCCGAAAAGGAATTTAAAATTCCAATTAGAAAAAAGCTCAATACCAAACCATCGAAACCATGAAGAATAATTTTGGACACATAGGATTAGCCAAGCTATGTGGATGGTTTGGGATTACTAGACAGGCTTATTATCAAAACAATTGGGAAGGAATTTCAAGTACTTTGGAAGAAGAGATTATCATAAAACAAATTAAATCCATTAGAAATAAGCATAGAAAAATAGGGACCAGAAAACTATATGAAATGATTCAACCATTTTTTTTGGACCAATAAATCTTATGGTTTCACAAATTTCTCGATTTGCCAATTCTTATCTTGTGCCAAATACACAAAATAAACTCCAGGTGGAAAGTCAGCCATCTCTATTTTATGATCCGCAGGAAAGCTATTCTTTTGAAAAATCAACTGACCAAAATGGTTGTACATTTTGATATAAATATTTGACTGATTCAATATTTTTTCAGCATCAAATAAAACTTGATTGCCTTGGTTTGTGAGGAGAAAATTAAAATTGGAATTTGGATTATTGGTACTTGGGACCACATTAAATGTTTCATTGTTGGATGAAATGGTCCATCGCTCAGGATCGATCTGTACCGAATCCACCACCCAATCAAAAGATATGCGGTATTGATTGACATTTTCGGTCTGCTCTAAAACCACAATGCTATCCTTTCCTTGACCAAAAAGACGGACGGGTAAGGGGATTTTGAAAAATCCATTGCTTGGATGCGAAGTGGTTTGTTCAAGGGTAATAATAACTCCCATTCCTTTCAAATCCATCCATCTCAAATAATAGGATGGATGTCCTTCTTTCCTGTACCAAGCATCAAAATAGTCATTTAAATCTCTGTTGCTCTGCACTTCGAAATGGTGTTGCAAATCAGCCGTTGATGCATATCCATAAGCGAGATTGGGATCATTCAAATAGTTTCTGATGGCCTGAAAAAAAACTTCGTCACCCAATATCCATCTCAATTGATGCAACACCATCGCCGCTTTTGCATAGGTCAATCGATTGTTAAAAATCCTGGAAACATCTGAGGTATTGTCCACCCTAAGTGTCCCTCCCGGTTCGCTGGTAACCCTTGCCATTCTTTGATTTAAAAATACCGGCCACCATTCCGGGCGAAGATATTGATAACACAAGCCACTCAAATAAGTCGCAAATCCCTCATTAAGCCAGATGTCTTCCCAACTGGCACAGGTTACTTTATTGCCAAACCATTGATGTGCCAATTCGTGAGCTACCAATTCATAAGGAAAAGAAATCATAAAACTCATGGTCTGATGCTCGATTCCACCACTCCAGCCAAACTGTGCCTGACCATATTGTTCTTTGGCAAATGGATAGTCACCAAAAAGTCTGTTGAACAATTGCATTACTTCTAAAACATCATGTGCCTGAGACCTAATCTCAGGAAGCGCTTCGGGATAGACATAATTTTGAATTTCCAAAGAATCTCCAGATTCCAAAATCACAAAATCAGAAAAACTCTGGTAATTGGTGATGGCGATTCCTACCAAATAAGCGGTAATGGGATACCGGTGTCGCCAATGGAAAGTTGCCGAACTATCATTTGATTGTCGATTGACAAGAAGGCCATTTGAAACAGCGCTGTAGGATTTTGGACATTGAATATGAACATCCAAAGAATCCAGTTTGTCTGTCAGGTCCTGCTTACAAGGCCACCAGGTTCTAGCCCCATAAGGTTCGGACAGGGTCCACAATACCGGTGTGTCCATGTGAACGCCATTTGTAAAAGATCCAAATCCAGTTTGATCAGGACTCCCTGAATATTTTATTTGGATGCTGTCCAAATGAATAATGTCTAATCCATCTAATAAATGAATGGACAAACTAAATGAATCGAGCCAGCGAAAAGAAGCAATCTGGTTTCTAAAATGAATCGCTTCAATGTTTAGTTTTTGTGAAAAGTCCAATACCAAGGAGTCAATGGAAGCAACGGTTGGCGTAAAGTGCAATGTTGCTTTGGCATCTAAAAAAATAACTGCAGGATCTATCGAGAATTCCAGTCTGGCGTAAATCAAATCATAGTCGGCTGTTAAAGGATTGGGTGTAAAGTTCATTAGGGAGCGGTAATGTTCAGATTCCACTTGGATCAAAAGTTCTTCAGGTTTGCAGTCGTGCAATGTTGGTTGTGATACTAACTGAAGCGGATGGATGATACCATAGATTAAAAAAAGAAATCCAAAAAAAACTCTCATGATTCAAAATGCATTGGTCGAATGAACAAAGATAATAAAAAAAAACGAGGTCTATCTCCTGGCACGAAATGTCCATCCTGACTGAAATCACCACAGCGTATTCTTACGGATCGTTTCCATAAAATCGTAAAGACCTTTGAGTCCCAGGGTGCCTTGTGTGGTATAGTCCAGTACTTTAAAGGTGCGGCCATCTGACAATGCGATGATCAAGGTGATGGCTTTGTCAGCGGTGTTGTCTCCAAACTTCATTTCCAATTTAGGTAGCTGAAGATATTTGATTCTTAGTTGAAGATTTCTAAATAAATCAGGATCGCACATTGCCTTGTAAAATCCAGGATCCAAGGCCGTATTTTTAATGTTTTGGAGGATCATGTTACCAACAGAGTCCACCTTTAAGATATAATCCGGACATCCACCGAACTGACAATACGAGTGAATTTGTACGTATTTAAAACCTGAAAGATTTGGCTTTGAAGCGTATTCAATGAGTCGGTCAAACCTGTAAATCAGCGTGTCCTTGCGCAAGAAGCCAAGAGAATAATAGGTATTGAAATTCTTTGGAACCTTAGTCTCAATTCCATCTTTCGTCCTGGTTATTTGTTCGGTAGCGTATTGCTTGTAAATAATCAGCGGGCCATCCTGACTGTCCTCAATGAAAGGAACTGCAAGGTCCCCTGTTGTCTTGGCGGGAGCTACATCCAAAATCTGATAGACATCTGGTTCTTCCTGAGCCATTACCAGAAAAGCTTTGTTCTCTTTTCGCCGGTACATTTGAACAAATAAATCAAAAAGTCCATCATCATTAAAATCAGCAACGTGCCAAGGTGAATATTCAATCGAATCCAGGTAGAGCTGGTTGTCACTGTTTTTGACTTTAACACCCAAATTCCATCCTTTCATTTCAGGAAAGCTCTTGTCGATAAAAGACTTCACCTCAGACTCCAGGGTAAATTCTTCATAGGGTTGCGCATAAGCAAGCAACACAGAAAAGGAGCAGAAAACAAATGCAAAATATTTCATCAATTCCAATGGCAAAACTTTACCTCACCAGCGAGAAAATTCCTTTAAACTGGCGGCGCTGATTGTTTTTGTAAAATACTTCCAGAAAATAAATGTAGGAGTCCATTGGTGCAGGATTACCATTGTCATTTCCATCCCAGGTCGCAGCAGGATTGGTGGAAGAAAAAATCTTTTTTCCCCAGCGGTTGTATATTTCAAAATTAACTCTATCCACATTGTTGATGTGGTTGCCCATTGAATCCACTCTATAAACCGGGTTAAAATCCTTATTGATCGGTTCATCAGATGCAGGATAAAATACATTTGGAAAATCCACGCATGGTTCTTCCTCCACCATGTACATAAATTCGATGCTGTCCTGGCAATAGATGGTGCGCACAGTAACCGGATCGTGTGGTACCTGAATTGTAATCTGTCTGCTGGACCTGCCTGGTTCTTCAATGTTGGGATACCACAAATAGCTGGTGTATTTGTTCTCGCGGTCAAGATCTGCATACAATACCGGCATTTCAGCCTGAATGCCAATAAAGTCTCCTACACAACCCTTTACAACTGAAGTTCCAGTTTTATAATCAAAATAACTGCATACGCGATCAAAGTCGTAGTCGATGGTTTTCATGGGAACACCAGCGGTGGAATTGGTTGTGAAACCGGGTACAGCACTGCTGCTTACTCCGGCGAAAGTATCCTGCGAAAAAGTGTTGATGGCATAGCTGCTTCTACCGTCCAGAAACTGATCCCGGTAGATACAAGTCGTGTCATTGAGTTTAAAATCAATGCCCAACTTTGCATGAAAATATCTTCTGTTCAAATCCACATTTCCAGCCAATACAAAAAACGATTCATCTCTTGAAAAAGCAAAATCAAAACAAACTGGAAAGAGATCGGTATTTCTTCGGACGAGGGAATTGCTATTGACTGTATTGAATCCTGAGCCCAGATTGACCAAATGAAATCCACTGAAACCAGCTAAATTGGTGCGCAGATAATTGACCACCAAATTGGATCCCACAAATTTCATCCTTGGATTAAAGGTCGGATCAAACGTCAAAAGGTCTCTGCTAAACCTGACCAATCTCAAGGAATCATCCAAAGATAAAATGACGATTCCATGATCAACCCCATCTTTTTTGTAACGTCCTCCAAAAATAAAATTATTGTTGGTGTTGGGATGGAAAGCATCCAGATGATAAAAACAGGAATCCAATTGGTAACTAAAATGAATGGTAGCATTTTGATCCATGGAAACAACCAGACGATCATCGATGGTCAAGTTGAAAGAAGTATCAGAAGTTGGAATGACTCCGTGAATGATGTGATTGCTATCCAGAACTGCCGAATTTTGAATGGAAAAGAAAGGATCCATGAAAAAAATATAACCAGAATAGTTGGGTTCTTCAGCAGCTGCATTCACAGTAAAAACAATCCTGTTTTGATTTTGCAAATAGCGAATGATGGGATTTTTGTAATGCTTCATTCCCGGAATGGAAAACAAGGAAGGAATGCTTAGACTCAAACCGGATGCATCGGTTTGAGCCAGGCGAATCATTTCATTTCCCGAGTTGTCTTTTAATATTTGTGCCAGCAATATGGTATTTGAAACTTCCGAAAACTTGCTGGTGTACAATTGCGACATGGTATGATTTTGCAACTTGTAATAATTATGGTCTATCATTTTTCCGCAGTGGTCAAATTTGGCCAGCACCAATCCAGAATCTGCAGAATGTCCCATGATGGTCCAACCTTCCTGATTGGGTATGGGATAAACATTGATGTCTCTTAATTTCATGCTTTCAGATTCATCCCAAAACTGAAGAGGTTGTGCCTGTGTTCTCAATCCCGCCATCCAACAGATGGCAATTCCCATCCAAAGAGTATTCAAAAATCTTGTATCGACCGTTATCCGCATAATTCAACTTATTACACAAAAGTAAGAACAAAGCGCGTAACCAAGGGTTGAAAGTATGGCAATTTACCACGATTGCATACATATTATATATATTTTTACTATTTAAACTATTTATTATATGAAGTTTATAAATATAATTTTATTAATATATTTTATAGTTATTAAGCTGGACCTGGCTTTTGGACAATCCGGTGAACATGTACGACTTCTGAGCCATGTACGGATTCCAGAAAATTCAAGTAGCATTTGGGGTTATACCACCGCAGAAGGAACTGAGCTTGCCTTGCTTGGAACGTCTGAGGGCGTTCGGATTTACGACATCAGCGATCCTATTGTCCCTGAGGAGAAGATATTTATTAAAAACAACAGCTGCAGTTGGCGGGAATTAAAAACCTCTGGAAGTTTTGCCTATGTAGGTTCGGAATGTGACGATGGTCTGCTCATCATTGATTTAAGTCGACCCGATTCCATCAGCCATCGCAATGTCTTTAAACTTGCAAACAGCAAAGGAGATAGCTTTGATATATTGACTTCGCACACCTTGTACGCCGATGAAAAAGGATATATCTATCTCAGCGGAGCCAGGGGAATTGGTGCTGGTTTTGCCATCCTCGATCCAACTTTGGATCCCTGGAATCCTGTCGTTTTATACCATTATGAAGATCATTATATGCACGAAGTACATGTACAAAATGATATCTTATATGGAGCAGAATTGTACAATGGAGCATTCAGTATTTGGGATATAGCTGATCGGACTGCACCCAGAAAATTATCCAGTCAGCGAACTGCTTTTGGCTTTACACATTCGGTGTGGCTTGAAAAAGACCGAAAGATACTTTATACAGCAGATGAAGTCAGGGGTGCGGTGGTCGAATCCTGGGATGTAAGCGATCCTTTTGACATTCGGAAGCTGGATCAATACAGGGTATTTAATCCAAACGATCCTTACCACATACCCCACAATGTTTTTCACAAAGACAGTTTACTCTATGTAAGCTGGTACACTGAAGGAATGAGGGTGTTGGATACCCGGAAAGCAGACAATCTGGTCGAAGTAGCTTATTTTGATACCCATCCGGACAAGCGCACTGGTTTCAATGGATGCTGGAGTATATATCCTTATTATCGCAGTGGCGTTGTCGTAGCTTCCGATATTCAATATGGAATGTATGTATTACAATTTGAAGGCAATGGTGCTGCCTGGTTAGAAGGTCAGATCAAGGATTCTATCACCGGACAAAACTTGTCAAAGGTCCAAATCCAGTTGACCAATTTGTCAAGTGGAAAAACAAGTGTGTTAGAATCCAATCCATTGGGACAGTACAAAGCGGGAAGTGGTGAAAATGGCAAATTTGAAATAAAGCTAAGTATCGAAGCATACTTGACCAAAACTATTGCAATCGACTTGTATCAGGACAGTGTTCTAGAATTGAATATTGAAATGGTACCAAGAGCAAAAGCCGATGCAAGGTTTGAAATAGTAGAAAAAGAATTCGGGCTGGCACTCGAAAATGCTCAGGTCCTTTTGTTGAATCCGCTGGTACGGTTTGAGGGAATTTCGAATCATCAGGCTGGAATAAATTGTACGATCCCAAATGTATATATTGACCAATACGATGCTCTTTGTTCCAAATGGGGATATACCTACCAGCTTAATCAAAATATAGATTTTACAGGCAATGATACTTACCGCTTCGAAATGGAGGCTGGCTATGAAGACCATATGATGAGTAAACTCGGTTGGGAATTTGTCACAGAAGACAGTATGGTCCAATGGATTTATGGTGATTTCAGCGAATTGGATCCACCTCCTTCCAATTATCCCTCCAAAGATGTACCGGAGGATTATGGAAATCTGGCTTTGTACACTGACAATTTCGAAAAAATTGAAGAAGAGTATAGATTGCACGGACATCTTTCTCTGGTATCTCCGGTTATGAACTTACATCCATTTGACAAAATACGATTGAGCTACCATGCCTGGGCTTATGGTGGCTGGGACAATTCAGTGAAAGAAACAATGATTAGTTTTGGAACCGATACCATCAAATTAGAAGACATCCCTTTGAATCTTGGTGGCTCATTCAATCCAAGAACAGAAATTGATTTGGACATCAAAGATCGCGACAGAGATTCGGTACGATTTATTTTTCATTTGTGGAATGATCCTGACTCTGCAGAATTTGCCATAGCCATGAGAGCGGCTTTTGATTATTTCAAATTGGAGGGACTTGTATTGAATCCTGTGGTGGACAATGAATTTGACAAAGAAATTAAAATTTGGCCAAACCCTGCTAAGGATCGATTGAATTTGAAAAATTCATTTGAGACCGAAATCCGAATCCATGTTTTAGATCTTAGCGGCAAATCTCAACTGACCCAATTTGTGCCAGCTGCTACCACAACAGATTTAGATCTAAGCGATTTTCCGGTGGGTGTGCATATTCTTCAATACCATAATGAGGATGGGAGTTTGCACGGATGCAGAAAATTGGTTAAGTTCTGATTTTGAAAAGCCATATTGTGCAATCATAGATTTTTAAGCTTGAAGCACTTGGATTTTGACCTTATCATTATAGGCGCGGGTGCCTCCGGAGTTTTTGCTGCCATTCATTTGGGCGAATTAAATCCAAGAAAGAAAATTTGCATTCTGGAAGCGGGAACTGTACCTCTTGGCAAGGTGAAAATCTCAGGAGGAGGAAGGTGCAATGTCACCACCGGAGTCATAGATCCTAAAACACTGGTTGAATATTATCCCCGAGGACGAAAAGAATTGCTTGGTGCTTTTTATAAATTTGGTCCCGAGCAGATGAAAGAATGGTTGGAAGAAAAAGGAATAAAGCTAAAGATGGAAGCCGATGGCAGGATGTTTCCAGTTTCCAACCGATCACAAACGATCATCGATTGTTTTTTGCAAGAAATAAAAAATCACCATATTCAATTAAGAACAGGATCCCGGGCAATTTCCATTCAATGGATTGAGGCTTCGGAAACATGGAAAATAGAAACCGACAAGGATGTTTTTTATGGTCGTCAACTTTTAATCTCCAGCGGTTCCGATGCCAGAATATGGAAGCTATTGGAAAGCATTGGACACAAAATTGTTCTGCCTGTTCCCTCTTTATTTTCATTCAATATTTCTGATCAAAATTTACGCACCCTGACTGGATTGAGTGTCCCAATTGCAAAGGTCCAAATTAAAGCGTTCAATCTACAAACTGACGGACCAATTCTGATCACCCATTGGGGATTGAGTGGACCGGCCATTCTCAAACTCTCTTCCTGGGCAGCTCGCGAATTGTATGAAAAAGACTACCGTTTTTCCATCCATATCAACTGGATCAATACAAGCAAAGAAGATGCATTGATTCAACTCAAGAAATACAAGCGAAGCTATCCGGATCGATTGGCTAGCCATTATGGGCTTTTCGAATTGCCCTCCCGATTGTGGCAATATCTGATTGCAAAGAGTGGAATACCGGTTGATACAAAATGGGGAGAAATCAAAGATACCGTTTTGGAAAAAACGAGTGTAATTCTATGCGACCAGGAGTTGATGGTGGAAGGAAAAACAAGATATAAAGAAGAATTTGTAACATCCGGAGGAGTGGAACTTTCCGAAATAGATTTTAAATATTTCCGAAGTAAGGTTCATCCAAAATTGTATCTGACAGGTGAGGTACTCAATATTGATGCTTTGACCGGAGGATTTAATTTTCAGGCAGCCTGGACAGGAGCCTGGCTCGCTGCGGAAGCATTGGCAGGAGATTCAGCAGATGGATGATGGAATAAAATACAGAGCAATATTTTTTTATAGGAACTAAACCTGTTGGATGAAAGTCGGTTATCTGATGGTGAGATTCTATCTGGTATTTCTGATTCTTATTGAGCTCCTTCCAAAGGCTGGTTCCCAAGATTTGGTGAGGAAGGCGGCTGAATTGTATCAAAAAGGACAATATTCTGAAAGTGAAAAAATCTGGACGGAATTAATCCAAGAAGGCTACCGGAATGCGGAGATTTATTTCAACCTGGCCAACTGTCAATTTCAACAAAGAAAACTGGCTGAATCGATCTTGCATTATCAGAAAGCGATTGCACAAAAGCCTTCTTTGGAGATGGCTAAAGTTTATTTATTAAAAGCCCAGAGGATGGCTGATGTCGAACCCGTGATAGATAAAAAGTGGAAATTGCTTGATTGGTTCGATGATCTGTGCCTCTCTTTATCTAGCATGGTTTGGCTGTTTTTGACTGTATTTGTATTTGGCTTATTTCTGTTTTCAAGCTGGATTTCGCCAAATCGTATCCTAAGGATTGCTTCAATCTTTTTGACAATCCTTTGGCTATCCTTTCTGTTTAGACAGGAATGGATCAAATCAGATTATAGAAAGAGATGTGTTGTAATGGAATCCGTGCCGGCCAGACTTTCAGCCGATGAGAATAGCAAAAGCGAAGGACAGGTCAGTGCCGGTGAAACGGTGTATTGCACTGAAACGATTGGGGACTGGGTGAAAATCCAAAATGGCTTGTTTGGAAACTTTTGGGTAAAGAAGCAAGTGCTTCACTGTATTTCAGCAAGGCAAGATTAGACTAAAAACAAAAACTATTCTTCTTCCGAAGAAGCAGGAGGGGTGGCGACAACCGGAGCCTGCGTTGCAACAACTGCGCCAGGTACAATGTGCACCAGGGTTCTATCTTTACGGGTCTTGGTAAATTTGACCTCACCATCCGTCAATGCAAAAAGCGTCCAGTCTTTGCCAATGCCTACATTTTTGCCTGCATGGTATCTGGAACCTCTTTGTTTGACGATGATGTTTCCTGCAATGGCTTTCTGACCACCAAACAACTTAATGCCGAGACGTTTACTATTACTGTCCCGACCGTTACTGGTACTACCTTCACCTTTCTTATGAGCCATGACTTATGTGATTTAGGATGGATTACGAATGAATGGATTGAATTTCGATCTGGCTGAAAGACTGGCGGTGGCCGTTCTTCTTTTCCAAACCTTTTCTTCTTTTCTTTTTATACACAATGACCTTGTCGCCCTTGGCGTGTGAAAGTACTTTCGCTTTAACAGAGGCACCGGATAATGTAGGAGACCCAATGCTGGTACTGTCCCCTGAAGTCAGCATGAGCACCTGATCAAAACTAAGTTCGTCACCGGCTTCTGCGTCGAGCCTGTGGACAAATAGTTTTTGGCCTTCCTTTACTTTAAACTGCTGACCCTGAATATTTAATACGGCAATCATTGTCGTTGGATTTTTAAATTGGAGTGCAAATGTACGGCTTTTAGTGATTTGACTTCGTGTTTTTAGATAAAAAATAATGTGGAAATTATAAATCAGATGTTAAGACTATTTATTATTTAATAACAAAATATCATGTGATTGTATTTAAAGGCTTTATGTATTAAATATAATCATATGTAAAATAGTAATGGTAAAAAAAATCATTCTCGGAATCGAATAATGAATCGTCTCACTGTATTTAATTGTTAATTTCTTTTGCGTGATCAAAATACGATTGAAGGATCTGCAAAGCAATTTTGAACAACAGTATATCAAGTGAAGGAACGCCTACCAACTTTGTTGGGATCAAAACCATGAGCGAAAACCAAAGAAAAATCGCTGGCAGGGATTCTCTCTGACCCATCCTGAATTCTGCCGTTGTATTAAAAAAAATCAAATCCACCACACTCAAATAGATGTTAGCACGGTTGCGACATTCTGTGGGTAGTGAATGTACGATTTATGCCAAGGGTGTAGTGAAGAATGACGGTGCTTCAAGTGAATGAACCTTAATGGGAGCTGCAAGGTCTTTGGTCGAAACTTTAAATTATTTGAGTCGCAGGATTAGAAGAGTTTTTGAATTCTATGTAAAACAAGAAGAACCACTCATTGAATTTGTTCACTAAATTATTGGGTTGAATGAATTCCCCGATTTTGGTCCACAGAAAATGAAAACTAACTTTTATTAGAATAAATTGAATTTAATCAGCTTGATAGAATTTGCTTTTTTTAATTTTGCAAAGTAGATTCCCTTGGGAAGAAAACTTAAATCCAGATTCCAATAATGCATCGATTTATCCAGTTTCCTTTGATAAACAGTCTGACCATTGGAATTTAAAACCAGAATTTCTTCAAGTTCCCTTGCATTGAACAAATTGATAAATCCCTCTGAAGGATTGGGATAAATATATTCTAACTTATTGTTTTCTTCTGTTTCTCCAACCGATGTTTGTAATTTGTTTGATTTCTTTAATACAAAGCAACCGAACTGAGGAAACTGAGAAACTGGCAGTTTGGCAGAAGCATGAGCCAACTGTGCGGAATGTCCAATCATTGGAATTGGAATCATCCCATCTACACCGACTTTAGCTTCAATTATGTCATTATGATAATCCATTGCATTGATCAGTTCGTACGTTTCACCCACTTTTAAATTTGCAGAATTTGAATGGATATAAACAGTGTCCAAATTTGCCCAATTGTAAATGGCAAGATGGTTTCGATCCGGATCGAATTTGTTTGGAAAAATAAAAAAATCTATACCAGATGTTGGTAATTGAGGAATATATTCGTTGTCCGGAAAATCGGTTTGTAAAAAACCCCATAAATAATAGCCATAAATCGCCGGAATGCCTGCCAACACTTTATTCCCTTTAAAACTGGCTTCAAATACCGGGGTATTGTTAAATCCCAATCTGGTCTGACAGGTGAGGAAATTACTATCTATGGTCACATTTTTCAATCCGGCGTTGAGTCCAAAAGCATTGACCGGAGGACGTGGGGTATTCGTTCCGGCAAATGTACAATTGTGCTTAACAAGGGTGTTGCGAAGAGGGTTGCCTGCACCATTTGAAACCAAAAAAAAATTGTGTGTTCTTGCATTGTTTCCGACTCCTCCATTGTTGTCAGAAGCTGCGCCACCATTAAATACAATGTTCTTCTGAATGTCAAAGTTACCCAGTGCGGCTGTTGTCGTGGTTTGCCAAACTCTTATCCCAAATCCATAGGTACTAAACACAATGTTGTTGTGAATCCATCTGGTTCCGAAGGTATCGTTTTGCAGGTACATCCCATGACCATGTCCTTCGAGATTACCATTGTTGTTGAGATTGTTTCCGATGTGATAGATGACACAGCCGTAGATTTCGTTGTCCCTGGCTGTTTTCCAAACATCCAATCCATGACCCGTGTCATGAATAATCATATTGATAAATTTCATGTTTTCAGCAGTGCAGGTAACTCCGCCAAAAATGTTCTGGTTTCGATCGGTTGAAAATGTATTTGTGACTTCTATCCCCCAAAACCAGGTGTGACTACAGACACCCAATGAAAGATACAGGGTGTAAGTTTTGTTTCCATCCAGGATCACTCTTTCATTGTTGTAGTTTCTAAAAATGATGGGAGCATTTTGTGTACCATTGGTTTTGCAGACAAAGGAAGTTTGCGGATCGTAATCATTCAGATAAGTACCAGCTCTAATCCACACGGTGTCGCCTGGTCTGAGTGAGGTGGGGTGATTTAATGCAGTTTGCAAGGTCCATGGCCTTGAGGCAGTTCCATCTCCTGCTGGCGTGGCATCCGTACTTACAAAAAAATGAGCAGCGGAAGCAGGAATTGAATGGATTAAACAAACAGAAAAGCAGAAGATCCAAAATTTCACTGATCCAATTTTGTGCTAAATATACTTCATTTTATCCGATTCCCAGGAAATATCCAAAAAAACAAAATAGAAATCCCCCGGCATTGTTTCCAATTGCCAGAGGATTGTTCTATCACTAAATCAGGGCTAAACTTTAGCGGGTCTATTGACGCGGACAACTTCTGCGACCACCACTTCTGTTCCATAGTGTGTTTTTCCATCCCTGGATAACCAGGTTTTCGCTTTAAGTTTTCCTGTGACCATAATTCGTTCGCCTTTGTTGAGGTATTTCTCAATGTATCCGGCCATGTTGTCAAAAGCCACCAAATTAAACCAGGCAGGTTTGGACGGGGACTCCTTGGAAGTAGTTGAATTTACAGCGAGAGAAAATTTGGCCAATTTTTTTCCATCTCCGTATGAGATGATCTCAGGGTTTGAGCCGAGGTTTCCTGTGAGTGTTACTGAATTGCGTAATGTGTTCATGATTCGAAATTTTTAAATAATTGATAAAAAGTGAAAATTTAAATGTTATTAAAGTGCGGTAACGGGTTCGTCTTTCTGCATTTTTAAAACTTCGCTGACGATGACTTCGGTGATATATTTTTTTACACCGTCCTTGTCATCGTAACTGCGGGAGGACAAACGCCCTTTAATGAGCACTTGTGTACCCTTGCTCAAGTTGCGCTCCATGTAGCTGGCGGTGTTGTCCCAGGCCACCAGATTGATCCAGTTGGTTTGTTCAACTTTCTCGCCTGATGCGGATTTGTAGGATTCGTTGACCGCAATGGATACGCGGGCCAATTTTTTTCCTTTTTCTAGATTGGTAATTTCAGGATTCTTTCCCAGGTGTCCTACCAATTGGACGGAATTGCGTAATGTGTTCATGATTCGAAAAATTTTTTAAATAATTGATAAAAAGTGAAAATTTAAATGTTATTAAAGTGCGGTAACGGGTTCGTCTTTCTGCATTCTTAAAACTTCGCTGACGATGACTTCGGTGATATATTTTTTTACACCATCCTTGTCATCGTAACTGCGGGAGGACAAACGCCCCTTAATGAGCACTTGTGTACCCTTGGTCAAGTTGCGCTCCATGTAGCTGGCGGTGTTGTCCCAGGCCACCAGATTGATCCAGTTGGTTTGTTCAACTTTCTCGCCTGATGCGGATTTGTAGGATTCGTTGACCGCAATGGATACGCGGGCCAATTTTTTTCCTTTTTCTAGATTGGTAATTTCAGGATTCTTTCCCAGGTGTCCTACCAATTGGACGGAATTGCGTAATGTGTTCATGATTCGAAAAATTTTTGTGTTAAAACGTGAAACAATAAAATGATTGACGATGCAAAGTTGCGGCGACCCGAAATAGTGACTCGTAAGTCAAACGTTTATATCCGAATTTATCCGTAAATAAACGTTTATTATCGGTTTTAGCTATTGTTTAAAGGTACTTTACATTTTCTTAAAAATACGTATTTTTTGTAAATATTGACAGGATTGACCACGCCTCCAGGTTGTAAAAATCAAATTTTTTATGGTTAAATGATCACAGTTGTTGGGTCAGAAATCGGGTCATTCATCGTCTATTGGTTCTCAATAGGAGAATTCCATGGGTGCCCATTGAACCATTTAATTTCGATTTGCTTAACTAATTATGTCAAATTTCAAATCCTTTGAAACAGAACGGCTGTGGTTGAAACCCATCGGAATCGAAGATGCTGACTTCATTCTGAAATTGGTCAATACCCCAAAATGGATTGAGTTTATCGGTGACCGAAATGTTAAAAAGTTGGAAGACGCGGTCCTTTATATCCAAGAAAAAATGTTGCCACATCAGGAAAAACGGGGATTTGGAAATTTTACCGTCATCCGAAAGTCGGACTTGTCCAAAATGGGAACTTGTGGATTGTACCAAAGAGAGGAGGTGGATGGGGTGGATATCGGATTTGCCTTTCTTCCTGAATTCGAATCACAGGGATTTGCTTTTGAAGCTGCACAAAAAATCAAAACAGCAGCGTTCGAAGTATTTGGCCTCAAAGAACTGTTGGCTTATACGATTCCTGAAAACCAATCTTCAAGAAAACTACTTGAAAAACTTGGAATGGTATTGGCAGGAACTACCCAATTGCCCAACGATCCAGTGGAATTGTTGCAATACAGACTCTCCCTATAAAAATTATTTTATCAAAAGACTTTAGAAAACCACGGCTTGTATGAATCTTACCATTGACAATATCCTTCTGATTGGATCGGTGCTGTTGCTTATGAGCATTTTTGCCGGAAAGACTTCGTATAAGTTTGGGGTCCCTACCCTCTTGTTGTTCCTGATGATTGGGATGCTTGCCGGTTCTGATGGCATCGGAGGTATCCAGTTTGACGATCCCTCAGTGGCCCAGTTTATTGGCATTGTTTCACTCAATTTCATTCTTTTCTCCGGAGGCCTTGATACCAATTGGCCTTCCGTACAACCCATTCTCAAGCAAGGTCTGGTCCTTTCCACCCTAGGGGTGTTATTCACCGCCAGTTGCATTGGCATCTTCAGCTGGTATATCACTGATTTTAGTTTTTACGAAAGCATGCTCCTCGGCTCCATTGTTTCATCCACCGATGCCGCTGCCGTATTTTCTATTTTGCGTTCCAAGAGTCTTGCACTCAAACCCAATCTTAGACCAACGCTTGAGTTAGAAAGTGGTAGCAACGATCCCATGGCTTATGTTCTGACCATTTCATTTTTAAGTCTGGTGGTGAATGAACATCAGGGAATCGGTTCTGTCTTTCCAATATTTCTTCAACAGATGCTGTTGGGAGCAATTGGAGGAATTATTTTTGGCAAACTAAGCAAGTATATCATCAACCACATCCAACTTGACTTTGAAGGACTTTATCCGGTGTTGGTCATTGCGCTGATGTTTCTCAACTTTTCCACGATCAACTTCATCGGAGGAAACGGATTTTTATCCATCTATATCACAGCCGTATTTTTAGGAAACCAGGAACTGATCCATAAGAAAACCATTTTAAAAATGTATGATGGTGTGGCCTGGTTGATGCAAATTATTTTATTTCTTACCCTTGGATTGCTGGTATTCCCATCGCAGATCATTCCCTATTTTGAAATCGGTATATTGATCTCTCTCTTCTTAATTTTTGTTGCAAGACCAATCAGTGTTTTTGTTAGTCTGCATTTTTTCAAGTTAAAACTCAATAAAAAGCTTTACATCTCATGGGTAGGACTCAGAGGTGCTGTGCCCATTGTCTTTGCCACTTATCCATTGCTGGCCGGCATTGACAAGGCAGGGATGATCTTCAATATTGTATTTTTTATTTCTGTGACTTCTGTTTTGATCCAGGGGACAACCCTTGGGCTTGTTGCAAAATGGCTTAAGGTATCCTTGCCAGAAAAAGTGAAACCACTGTCCGAAACCGATAAATTAATCACAGATACCGACAAACCCTTAATGAAAGAAATTATAATACCAGCAGACAGCAAAGTAGTGCATAAGAAAATTGTCGAGTTAAACTTTCCAAAAAATTCCATCATAGCTCTGATCAAAAGAAAAGACAAATATTTAACTCCCAATGGTTCTACTGTGATTGAAGCAAATGATTTACTGGTTTTGCTTTCTGACAATCAGAATGGCTTGGACAAGGTCGAAAATATACTGGGTGTTTGAAGAATTGATTCTGACCATAGATCCATGACAGACCGCAACAAAGAAATCCCAATAGTTAAAATAATTCCTGACATTTGCTCCATTAATATTTACTCTTCCATAATTTATAAGACTTTAAAATGAATATAAAATCGATTTACATCAATCTTCCTGTAAAGGATCTGTCCAAAACAAGAGATTTTTGGACGCAGTTGGGCTTTGCTTTCAACGAACAATTCAGCGACGAAAAAGCGCTTTGTCTGATTTTGAAGGAAGGGAGTATTTATTCTATGCTGATCACCCACGAATTTTTTGCGGGATTTACCAATCGACCTGTTTCAGACAGCAGTTCTACAGAGGTCTTGATTGCCATTGAAGTAGATTCCAAAGAAAAGGTCGATGCGATGGTCCATACCGCATTGTCCAATGGAGCTACGAGATACCGCGAATCTGCCGATCATGAATGGATGTATTACGACAGTTTTGCAGATCCCGACGGTCATCAATGGGAAGTTCTGTACACCGATCCTTCCAAAATGAAAGTCTGAAAACGATGAATCACAAGATATATCCCTGTCTTTGGTTTGATCAAAATGCCTCAGAAGCAGCAAACTATTATTGCCGGATTTTTCCAGAATCTTCTGTACTGCACAGGAATGAATGGGCCTATACTTTACAGCTGAATGGAACCCAATTTATGCTGTTGAACGGTGGGCCAAAATACAGAGTCAATTCTGCTGTATCGTATTTTATCCATTGTGGCAGTGAAGCAGAGATTTTGAGATATTACGATGAATTTTCAAGCCAGGGGCAAATTCTCATGCCCCTTGATCAATACAGTTGGTCTCCTAAATATGCCTGGGTAATGGACCGTTTTGGCGTCCATTGGCAGCTCGATATAGAGGACATTCGTTCTTCCCAAAAGCTTGTGCCATGCTTATTATTCACCCATGAAAAAATGAATGAAGTGAAAAATGCCGTTCATTTTTACACCAGCATTTTTGGTCAATCAAAAGTACTTATGCAGGCACCCTGGCCACCGGAAGCCAATATGCCCACTGACAGTTTGGTATTTGCACAATTCAAAATTGGGGACATCATCATGAATGCAATGAGTTCCAATTTAAACCACGATTTTGATTTTACTCCGGGAAATTCTATGGTGGTAGAATGCAAGGATCAAATGGAAATTGACCATTATTGGGATCAGTTGGGTGATGGAGGCAGATATGATATGTGCGGGTGGTTGACAGATCGCTATGGTCTATCCTGGCAAATTGTTCCTGCTATCCTGCCAGAGCTAATGTCTGATCCAATGAAGGGGCCGCGGGTGGTGGAGCGCTTTTTAAAAATGCAAAAATTCGATCTTCAGGCCTTGTTGGATGCTTAAGGGTCGTCAAAAAAAGTAGTTTGGTACATTTTGGTCCAGAAAGCAAATATTAATTGGAAGCATCTGCGTAAATTTACCCCATCAAATTTGTTGTTTTGAATCGCCAGTTCAATGCATTGTTCCTTTTACTTTGTCTGACTGCCCCTTTGGCAATAAGCCATCTATGGCTGAGGCATCAAAAATACCAGGTCCGGAAGGAAATTAAAAAAAGAATGACGGAGGGACTTTCATCAGACCAACTCGTGCTGATCAAACTAAGTCAAGCAGATTCTAAAACACAGTTGGACTGGAAACACAGCAAGGAATTCGAATACCAGGGACAGATGTACGATGTTGTGAGGTCTGAGGTAAAGAATGACTGCATTTATTATTGGTGTTGGTGGGATCACAAGGAAACATCACTGAACAAAACATTGAATGCACTCAGCACAAAAGCGGCGGAGAAGGATCCGCTTCAACAAGAGAATAGATATCTGCTCAAACAATTTTTCAAGATGTTGTACTTTGAGGAATGCCAAACCTTGGTTTTGAGAGATATAAAAGGCACGCCAAAAGTCCATTTTGAATTTTGTCATAACTACAAATATGAATTTCATTTTATACCGAGCCATCCTCCGGAATTAAATCCATCTATTTTGCAGGTAGTGTGAACTCAGTAGAGCTATCAACTACCATGGATCAAAATTGATCTGAATAATAATTTATATGATTTAATGTGACTTCTATGTCAAATAGGAGATCCAAAAAACAATGCTCAAATGAAATTGATCTATACCTTTTATTTTATATTGGGGCTATTCAGCTTTCTATCCGGCCAAACCATTACTTTTTTGCATCCTGAAACAAAAGAACCGCTCGAATACGTCATGCTCAGCAGCAAGAATCCAAAGTTGGTCTTGTACAGCAATGCAAGTGGTCAGGCAGAGATATCCGGTTTGTCAGGATCTGAACGAATCGAAATCAATGCTCCGGGATGCAAAATGGTAATAAAATCCTATCGCGAATTGCAAGAGATGAATTTTGCAATTCCATTGGAAGCATCGACCATTGAAATCGGGGAAATCGTCGTATCCGCTTCGAGATGGGGACAATTCTCCGGTAATATTCCTTCCAAAGTCAGCAAAATTTCTTCTAAAGAAATGGCGCTGCAAAATCCGCAAACCGCTGCCGATCTTCTGGGAACATCGGGTGAGGTATTTATTCAGAAAAGTCAACAGGGTGGAGGAAGTCCAATGATACGGGGCTTTTCTGCCAACCGCTTGCTCTATACCGTCGATGGTGTGCGCATGAATACCGCCATTTTCCGTGCCGGCAATCTTCAGAATGTCATTTCACTTGATCCCCTCTCCATCGAAAACACAGAAGTGTTCTTTGGTCCGGGATCCATCATGTATGGGAGCGATGCCATTGGAGGGGTCATGGGCTTTCAAACCCTGACACCCAAAATTAGTCTGGATGAAAAAGTCAAGGTGAATGGAAAGGCATTTGGACGCTATTCTTCTGTCAACAGAGAAAATACTTTTCACTTTGATGCGAACGTAGGCTGGAAAAAATTCTCGATGCTAAGCAGTATTACGCACAGTGAATTTGGTGATCTGAGAATGGGCAGTAAAGGCCCTGCAGAATACCTGAGACCATTTTATGTCATCCGAATGGACAGTGCAGACCTAATCGTCAGCAATCCCGATCCAAGCGTTCAAAAACCTACGGGATATTCACAAATCAACCTGATGCAAAAATTTCGTTTTCGACTCAATGAATTTTGGGATTTTCAATATGGTTTTCATTATTCCCGCACCACAGAATATTCCAGATACGACCGGTTGATTGAGACGGCTGCCAATGGATTGCCAAGATCGGCTGTATGGAATTACGGACCGCAAATCTGGAGCATGCATCATTTTCAAATCCAACAAAATGCAAACTATGCTATGTACGACAGGATGACCCTTCGTCTGGCGCAACAAGGATTTGAAGAAAGCCGAATCGATCGAAATTTTTCAGGAGGACAACGGTACCGCTTAAGAACAAACCTTGAGACCGTGGACGCATCTTCTGTCAATCTGGATTTTGAAAAACACTGGAGCCGGCATCAGTTTTACTATGGTGCAGAATACATTTTAAACAAAGTCAATTCAAATGGATCGGCGGTGGACATACGCAATGCACAAGCCATTTCGGTCGCAGATCGATATCCAAAATCGGATTGGCAAAGTGTGGCGGCATACCTCAGCTATCAATACAAGTTGTCCAAATCGATCCTGTTGCAAGCCGGACTCCGGCAAAACATGTTTGACATACATTCTGACTTTAGCAGGCATCTCCGTTTTTTTCCATTTGATTTTACCAAATCCAATTTGCGCAATTCATCCACCAACGGAAGTCTTGGTTGGGTATATCGTCCGGAGGAAAGTTTGAAAATCAGCATGAATGTCAGCACCGGATTCAGGGCTCCCAATGTGGATGACATTGGAAAAATATTTGATTTTACCGCAGGCGATGTGGTAGTACCCAATGCCTCTTTAAAAGCGGAACATGCTTACAATGCGGAAATCAATCTTTCCAAAGTATTAGGAGAATGGATTAAGTTGGATCTCACCGGATTCTATACTTATTTAGACCAAGCCATGGTCAGAAGGACTTTTCAGGTCAACGGACAAGACAGCATACTTTACGATGGAGTGATGAGCCGGGTGTACGCCATTCAAAATGCGGCGTATGCAAGGATATACGGTATCAACCTGGGCATTGAAATTCATTTCAACAAGCACTTTGCTTTCATTTCAAAGTACAATTATCAATACGGCCTGGAAGAAATGGACAGCGGCATGACGAGCCGATCCAGACATGCAGCTCCTGCTTTTGGTATCAGCAAACTAAAGTATAAGCAGGACAAGATTCAGTTGGAATGGAATGTCCAGTATTCTGCTTCGGTGAAAAATGAGGATCTGAATGAAGAAGAAAAACAAAAGCCCTTCATCTATGCCAAAGATGTGAATGGAAATCCCTACTCACCGGGCTGGTACACCCTCAACTTTAAAGCCATGTACCAATGGAACGAAGCAATGTCAGTCAGTGCGGGATTGGATAATATCACGGACCAGAGGTATCGCCCTTATAGTTCGGGTATCGTGGCAGGTGGAAGGAATTTGGTTGTATCGGTGCTTGCAAAATTCTAATCATCGCGAAACTAAAATCCTCGCCTAGTGCTATCCGGGAATTGACCGAGCTCTGATTCATTCAACAAGGAGTTTGTAAGACGGCAAGCAGGTACTGGAAACTTGCTTGCCGCTTCCTGTTAAAAGCAGTTCACTTATCGTTCAGATTGAATTTTAAATCGTTTGTTTTTTGATGGTCAGGTTATAGATAGATCTCAGAACCGGGTCAGGCATAGACGCTGCACCGCCAAAGAGCCAAACCTTTTACCAGTTGGCGTTCCTGTCCATCGTGTCTGTAAACCTTTATCTATGTTAGGTTTTACTTTCAATGTCGTGTTGGTCTGCGCGGTAGCTAATTTTTTATTTGCAGAAAGGTGGAAGGAATTTTTTATTCCATTTTGTCTGGGTGGGAAAGGTGGAAGCTCTTTCGTCCCGCCTAAGCGATATGCTTGGGCTTCCCGAAGGGTCGGGACAAGTTGCGGGGCTTGCAAATAACGTGGGTTAATACTGTCCATATATACTCATTCCTCCACCAAAATACTGATGTTTTAAATGTTCATATACTAAGTTCGTTTTTAAGTCAATGTCATCTGTCTGATAGGTCGGGTAAGGCAATGTTTCAAATAAAGTCTTACTAACTGTATTAAAAACTGCTGCTGCTGTTACTGATTTGTCAGACCACTGCTCAACTTTTAATTTGTCCTTTTTAAGTTCGTCAAGAAGTTCAATCGATATTTTCTTGATTTCGTTTTTCTCTATTTCTTCCAACTTTTTACCGTGTCTAAGAATGTCGAAGATTGCTTTTTGCTCGTCTGTTAGTCCTTCTCGTTTGGTATCCGCTTCTTCTTCAGAATACGAGTTTACGAGTTCAATCAATTTTCTAAAGGTTTCTTTGATTACAACTTCGTCTTTTCCTCTGTTGTATTCTTCAATAATTTCCTGATAGCGTTTGTAATAGTCAACTGTCAAAGGATTGCGTTCTACCATCCGTTTTAGTTGCTTTTCAACTTTGTCTTTGAGTGATTGAACGGCTGCATTTTTATTTTTTGTCTTTAAGAAATATTGCTCCAACAAGTCAAAATCCAGTCCACTCAGGTCAATGATTTTTTCTTCGTTGTGTCCTGGTTCAGCAGCCATATTTTCTATGGATTCATCTACCACATTTTGAATTTTACGCATAATGTCTGCCACATCTGCACTTTCAATATTGTCTTCAATGGCGGTGTAGATTACATCAATGGCGTTCTTTCTCGGTGCGTATTGATTTAATACTTTGTCGGGTTGCAGGGCTTTGTATTTTTTAAAAACCTCTCTTGCCAAAACCTGAAATTTTCGTTTGGTTTCGTCATTGGTATAAACGGCATTCACGGCTTTTTCCATTGCAGCCAATTTGTGCAAACCATCAGCGCTGATGAGTTCCTGCAAATCAAAATTCACTTCGTCTTTCAAAAAGGTTTCTGTCGCTTCTAATGCTTCTTCTAATTGTTTGATGAGTTCTTCTTTTGGCTTTACGGGTGGTTCGGGTTTTTCGCCTCCACCGCCCTCGCCATCCTCACCGCCAGAACCATAAATTGCCAGAGCATCCAGTAAGGCTGTGTATGTTTCAATGTAGTCCACAATCAAACCGTTGTTTTTGCCTTCGCTGATTCGGTTGGCTCTTGCAATGGCTTGCATCAACGTATGAGATTTCAATGGCTTGTCTAAATACAAAGTGGAAAGGGTAGGAACATCAAAGCCTGTAATCCACATCGCACAGACAATTACAAAACGGAAAGGGTCATCTTCATCCTTAAACCTTGTTTCAAGGTCTTGGGTGTTCATTTTTCCTCGGTGTGGCTCAATGTCTAAATCCCATTTCTGAAACTTCTGAATTTCGTTCTGCTCGGAACTCACCACCACACAAATTTCTGTTTCCTTTATCCATTGCAATTCGCGACTTTTCTCCAAAAGTTCCTGGTCGCCATATTTTCCTTTGGCAACTTCTTTTTCCAATTGCTCAACAGTCAGTTTCCAATGATGCGTAATTAAATCATACATTCTTACAGCTGTGAGTTTATCCAATGCGATAAACATTCCTTTACCTTTGTAGCCACGATTGCAGAAATGCCAAACGACATCCTTGGCTATATCATTCAACCTTTTCTTCGCAGTTAGAATTGGATATTCTCTGGCAATAAGTTTTTCAACCTTACTTCGCTCATCACTTTCTAATTCTTCGTTTTCTAAAAGAGTTCTAATACTCTCATTGATAGTGGGATTGTCCAACTTTAAGTATTCACCCCTGTTTTCGTAATATAGCGGAACGGTTGCACCATCATCCACACTTCGTTTGAAATCGTAACGGGAAACATAATCACCGAAAATTCGCTTGGTAATTTCATCGTCTTTAAAAAGCGGTGTTCCTGTAAAACCGATAAATGAAGCGTTTGGCAAAGCATTCCGCAAGTTCATGGCTAAATTTCCGCCTTGTGTTCGGTGTGCTTCATCTGAAATAACAATGATATTATCCCGCTTGGTTATTTCTTCTTCAAAATTGAATTTGTGAATGAGTGTAAATAAATACCGATGCTCCGAACTGAGCAATTCTCTCAAATGCTTTCCGCTGTTGGCTTTCAATGAATCTTTAGCACCTGCTTTTACTTGTGGCACAGCACCTACACCGCTGAATGTGCCGTAAATCTGGGTATCTAATTCGTTTCGGTCGGTTGCAATTAAAAAAGTGTAACTGCCTGTAAATTTGTGGTGGATTTTTTGACAAAAGAAAACCATTGAGTAAGATTTTCCGCTTCCCTGGGTATGCCAAAACACACCGAGTTTCTGTTTTCCTCAAAACTGATTTTTCCCTGTTTGTATAGTTCCTCTTTGTGCTGGATATTTTCAATGGCTTTGTTTACACCAATAAACTGATGGTTTCGGGCAATAAGTTTCACCACTTTGCCCAATGAATTATCAAACAGGATGAAGTTCTCGAACAAATCTAAAAAGCGTTTCTTTTCGCAAACGCCTACAATAATTCTATCCAAGGCAACAATGCCTTCGTCTTCTTCTGTCATGCGTTTCCATTCGTGGAAATGCTGATACTTTCCTGTAACGCTTCCAATGCGGCTTTCTATTCCATTACTCAACATTACAAAAGCATTGTAATAGAAGAGTTTTGGAATTACGTCTTTGTAATCGGTAAAATTATCGTTGTAGGCGTTTTCTAATTTTCGATGAGCCGCTTTCAGTTCTATGAACAGAAGCGGAATTCCATTTACAAATCCGATGATATCAGGTCTGCGTTCACGATTGCTCTTGCCCTGAATCCAGAGTTGACGAACTGCTAAAAAGTTGTTGTTGTCGGCATTGCCAAAATCAAAAACCTTTAGCGTTTTGTTTTTTACCTGTTCGCCTTTTTCATTGATAAAGTCAACGGGAATACCGTTGCGGAGCAATTGATGTTTTTCGTAATTGATTTCAGCCAATGACTTGGTAATGCTTTCTTCAATCAGTTTTTCGTAGGCTTGGTTGTATGCTTGTTCAGGTAAGTTGGGATTGAACTGTTTCAGCTTTTCAAAGAATATCTTCTTGAGCACGACTTCTTTTTTGTTCAGTCTGCCCAAGGTGCTGCCTTCGCCAAAGCTTTCTTTGTTGTAAGCCAATAGCGTATCCCAACCCAACTGATTGAAAAATAAATCAATTGCTGTTTGTTCTATTAAATTATCTTCTGAGTATTCCCAAGTCATCCATTTTTCTTATTGTGAAGCAGATTGTTCGGATTGATTATGGGCAACACAAAGTTTTGCAATGCCGTGCCTTGTAAACGAGTTAAAAGAATGCCTCTTGATGTAGAATAGGATACAGATGAAAGTGCATTTGCTAATCCGGGATGTAGATTCAAACGCTTGTTTCTTTTGCGTGTGGCAAGCTCTTCTAAATTTTCAATTCGGTAAATAAATATCAAATGATAATTTCCCGTTGCTTCGACTTCGTTTTTGCCTTTGCTGTCGGTTTTCACACTAACTGTGAAATCAGCCTTTGCCAATTTATCGTCAAGGTTAAAGCTCAATTGTAAGGAGTTGTCCAATTTGTGGCCGACAACTTTGCTGAAGTCAAAATTTTCAGGTGTGTCCACCTGTCCTTTAATCATTTTGAAATCAATCAAAGCAATTTTTTCCGGGTCGAAAATATTTTTATCCTGCATTGCTCAATTCATTATAGGGTTCTGTTTCTTCGGCAAGTTGCCAAACCTTACCACTGGTTTTTGTGTCAAGCTTTGTGTAAATCACAAAGGTGTGCACCCTGCACATAAAGCCATCCTCTACAAATTCTGTCTGTGCTTTTTTCTTAGGGACTTCCAACAAAGGCTCACCCAATTCAGCCGATAATTTTGCCAGTGAACGAAGAGTGAAATTATGCTCACCGCTCAGCCATTTGGAAATTTCAGATGGTTTCTTGTCCATCTTCTCTGCGAGTTCCTTTTTGCTGATGTCGTTTTCACGCAATAGCTGATTGATGCGAACCACCAGGTCGGCATACCAATCCACGAATATGTCAACATCCTTAGGGGTGTTGTCTAATATTCTTTGAAAAACCTTGCTTCTCATTTTGTTTGTCTTTTAAATTATTATGTCATCGCTGCCATCGTAATAACGAAATGCTCTTTGGTCAGCGGTAATGTAAATGTCTTTTTCTCTCAATGCATCCAATATGCGTTTGGCAAAAATGTTGGCCTGCTGAAATGCCATACTTGTTTTTCCTCCTTGTGCTGTATCGGCTGTTTTCTCGCCTCCGTTAAACAACACCACCAAAGTCTCAAAAATTCGCAAACAATATAAACGAAGGGGGAAATTGCCGAAATTGATGTAAAGGTCTTCCACTTTGTAAGTGCCCGAAGGGGGAAGTGCTTGAGCGGCATTTTCAAATCTGAAAAAATCTTCCAACGCACCCATTTCATCTCCAATCTTGTTGGAAAGAAATTTTGCCAATTCTTGAAGTGGCCTTTGAAGTGTGCTGTCGTTTTCATATTTCACGAAAAACTTATCGGTTTCCGAAAGCTCGGCATCTTCCCACCTTACGGTGTAAAAAGTGCAAACCTGCCCTTGGTCGTCAAATATTTCGAGTGCAAATGTATTCACTTATAACTGAATTTTGCAAGTTTTTTTTTCACTTTTAAGTTAATTCTTGTATATGAAACGGTTATTTCCCTCTCTATCAAGCATTTACACTTCTATTTGTCCGTTCATCCATTGTCTGAACTATGATTTATTTGATTTTTGTGATTCCGATGATTTGAATTTCTTGTTGGTGAGCCGTTTGAAATTTAAACTGGTTTCGCCAAAATTGATAAGCAAACCAATTTCCAGATTATAGGCTTCCAAATAGTTAATAGCTTGGGCAAAGTGAACATCTTCTAATTTGGTTATTGATTTTAGCTCCACCGATAATACTCCTTCCACCAAAAAATCGACTCTCCTCGTGCCAATTTGCTCTTCTCGGTAAAAGATGGGCATTTCAAATTCTCTGCTAAATTCTAAGCCTATCAAACTCATTTCTATTGCCAAGGCACGCTGATAGATAACTTCCTGAAAACCATTGCCCAATGTTTTATGAACAGTCATTGCACAACCAATTATTTTGGATGTTAGCTCAGAATATTTGTATTGCTCGTTAATCATAATAATCATTTAATCACAAAAATCATAGTTCAGACTTCTATTTGGCCATTCATCAGTCTCCGTAATAAAATATCCCGTGCCTCTCTCAATTTGCTGTTTTGCTCTCCAAGCGTGCTGATTAAGGTAAAAATGGGTTTCACCTTTTCAGTAAATGCTTTCAGTTCGCTTTCTTTCGGTATGGTAATTTTTTGCTCACTGATAAATTCCTCAAAGCCATAATTGACAATATTGCTTGCACTGTGTTTTTCGTATTGGGCAATTACTCCGTTTTCGTGGCTTGCCAATAAATACAAGTAGAAAAACTCAGGTGTTACGTTTTCGTTTGGTCGCAAAAGTTTACAAAAGCTGGCACACATTACAGGTTTTCCAAATTGCTGCAACATTTTTTCCGTTATCAAAATGCTTCTTCCTACAGGCTGACCTTTGCTGCCACCTGAAACTTCAAATACAACATCACCTACTTGCATACTGCGTGATGCTAAATTTGATTCTTTATGATAGCGGAACGGAACGCCTTTCACTTCTCCTTTTTTTGCATCAGGAATATCTGTTCCTCGAATTACATATGCAGGTTCGGTAAAACCTTCTTTGTAATCTTCTTCGCCCCAACCGCCACCAATGTAAAAGGCAAGGCAGTCTTTGATGTATTCTTCCCGTTTGGTTTTGGAATAGCTCATTTCCTGCATCAATTCTTTGTAATGCAGCTGCGCCTTCTCCTCCAGCAACTTTATCCGCTTCAAATTATTCTCTATCAAATCATCATAAGCCGATAAAATGGATGCGATTTTGCGTTGGGTGGGGATGTGAGAAATGTAATTAACATCAACCTTGTGGAGCACATTTCTATCCAAACCTGGCACAGCTGAGGCACCATTAAATTTTTCTAAATTCAATGTCTTTAGAAGATAGTAAATAAACCTTGGCACATTTCCCCTGAAGTCTTGAACATATAGTGTAGTATTCAATGGCCAATAATCTCCATTGATATAAAAAAGTAGTCCCAATGTTCCGTATCGTCCAGTTACTACCCCTTCTCCTGTTTTGGCTGGTTCAGAATGGAAATCAGTAATACCTGATGAGGAAATAATTGGAACAAAACCTTGTTTTCTTTTTTGGCTTGGCAAATCGTAACCTCTTTTTAGGTTAATTATTTCTCCTAAAGGCTTCTTCTCCCACTTCATATTGCCAACTCTTTAATTGTCTGAACACGATTTATTTTGATTACCGGATAGACAGGATTATTTGAGAAAAATAAATCCTGATTATCAAGAAATCGCTTAATCGTGTTCTGATATTTTTTCATTTGCTTTCAATATTTTAGGTTATCTTTTGATATCAGCTTTTTGTTGTAGACCCTTTTAAAGTCCAGACTGGTGTTTCCGAAGTTTATTAAAAGTCCATCAGCAATGTTGTATGCTTCCAGGTAGTTTATGGCTTGTGCTTTATGAACACCTTCCAGTTTCTCGATGGCTTTTAATTCCACCATCACTTTTTCTTCCACAAAAAAATCAACCCTGCGTGTTCCAATTTGCTCCTCACGGTAAAATATGGGCATTTCTAACTCCCGCTGAAAGGAAATATTTTCATAAGCCAATTCGATTGCCAATGCTCTTTGATAAATTACTTCCTGAAATCCATTCCCAAGTGTCGAATGGACTTTCATAGCACAACCGATAATCTTGTGCGTCAGTTTATCAATTTCACTTTCATTAATCCTGTCCATCAAATAATCTCTTTAATGGTGTTCTGAATTTGGTTTGCTAAGTTGATGGCTTCTTCGTTCAATCCTTCCAACTCAATATGTATTTCGTTCAGGCGTTCTTCGTAGTCAAAGTCCTCATCGGTGCTGGTATCCACACCTACATACCGGCCCGGGCTCAGGCTCCAGTCTTTGGCTTCTATTTCTTTTTGGGTTACCACTTTGCAAAGTCCTTCCACATCGGTATAAACACCTTCGGGGAAACGGCTTGTAAGCCAATGGGCTTGTTTGTAGAAATATTCGGTTTCGTGCAATAAGCCGGGTTCTTCTTCATCGGGGTTGCCGCTGAGTTGCTGTTGCAGGGTTTTCAGTTGGTCGAGTTGTTCTTTCAGGCCAAATTCTTTCCAGTCTTTGTTTTTGCTCAGTTGGTATTCTTTGGCGGCTGTGCTTATGGCATCCAATAATTGCTTAATGAGTTTGTCTTGTGGTTTGCGGAGTGCCTTTGTCTGGAACACGATTTTCTCGATTATGGGATTGGCAGGATTATCAAGTAAAGCAATGTCAGAAATCAACTTGTTTTGTAAGGCGAAAATGACATTGGCTTCATTTAGTAAATCATTCCATTCTGGAATAATCCTGTCTATCTTCAAATCCTGCGAATCCTGTTCAAGACTGAATGTGCTTACGTTTTTCAACACTTTCTGCAATTGCTTTTGCAGTTCGGTGCTTGCTTCGGCTGTTTCTTTGGCTAATTCGGCAGACGTTTGCAAATAGCTATTTACCGTGCTTTCAAACTTATTAGTATTGCCTCTATACAGGTTTACAATGCAAATCAGGTTTTGCAATTGCTCGGGGCTAAAGTCGTTTACCTTGCTTGTTACCTTGCGGTAAATTTTTCGGGCATCGAGCATCAGGACTTTATCACTTTTCTTTTTGTCGTTCTCTTTCCCACGGTCAAAAAACCACAGGGTGCAAGGCAATGAACGGGTATAGAAAAAGTTGTTGCCAATCGCCATCATCACATCTACAGAGCCTGTTTTTACCAACTTCTCCCGTATGTCTTTTTCGCTGTGTCCGGCATCACTGGCAGATGAAGCCATTACAAAACCTGCTCTGCCTGTTGGTTTCAGGTAATTGTAGAAATACTGAATCCACAAATAATTGGCGTTATCGTTTTTCGGCAGATTTACTTTGCCGTCTAAAATCAAACGTGGGTCTTTCTTTACGGCATCTTTGGCTTTGTCCACACCATCCACATTAAACGGTGGGTTTGCCATTACAAAATCAGCACCGCTCACAAGGTCGTGTTTGTCTTCGTAAAAAGTATTGCCTTCCTGTATGTTGCCTTCCAGTCCGTGCACTGCCAGGTTCATCTTGGCGAGTTTGGTATTGAGTTCGGCTTTTTCCTGTCCGTAAAAAGTAACTTTCTCAGCAGGTTTCAGTCCTTCGCTTTCTATGAAATAGCCCGTTTGCACAAACATACCCGCACTGCCGCAGGCAGGGTCGAACACAATGCCGTGGTCGGGTTCTATGACGTTCACAATAGTTTGCACCAAACTCATAGGCGTAAAAAATTCTCCGCCTTCCTGTGCACCGGTCATTGCAAATTTGTTGAGGAAGTATTCGTAAATCTTTCCGAACAAATCGCCTTCGGCTTTCTGCAAAACTTCTTTATTGAAAATGCGGAGCAGTTCCAGCAACAGGTCTTTACTGAAAATGGAAAAGTTTTTGGGCAATACGCCTTTGAGGTTGTCGTATTCGTCCTCAATCAGTTTCATAGCGTTGTCTATCGCTTCGCCTATGTCGGCACTTTCGGGCAATGAAACCAAATAGTCAAACTGTGCCTTGTCGGGCAGGAACATGGCGTTGCGTTCTTCAAAGTCTTTTTTGGTTACGGGTCGTCTGCCACGCTGCGGATGCACAGGCAAATCCTTTTCTACTTCTACTTTTACTTTTTGAAAGCGGTTGTAGGCGTGTCGTAAAAATATCAGTCCCAATACAGGCATTGAGTATTCTGAAGCAGTCAGTTTACTGTTTGCTCTTAACTGGTCGGCTGCTCTCCACAGTTCAGCTTCTAATTTTCTAAGTTGTTTTCCTTGCATTTATTCTTTTCAGTGTCTTGTTAATATGTCAAATTTATCATTCTTATTGGTAAGTAGGCAAAAAATACCTTCTTGAAAAATCGGGACAGGCTTTCTTGGTTTTGCGAAGGGTTGGCTTCCCGCTGGAGCGGGACAAGTCGTGCGGTGGGGAAAATAAAAAATACAGAAGGGTCGGTCCCGATAGCAATCGGGATCTGCTTACTCGTTGTCCGTTTGGAATATGGCCAGTATGTTGGTCACCTGTCAAAATGGTTTAATTTTTCTGTTTTTGTCGTTCATTTTATTGTTGTCGTGTCGTTTTACACTTGCAGGTAACTGTTAGGTACTCGCGACGTGCCGCATTTTCCTAAAGACCAAGAGTAAAAAATACATTCCATTGTTTGTCAAGAGTGAAATATGAATCTTTTAAGCGGCATGATCGCAAGTACAATGTTGCATGCGGTTACTTTATATGTTTACCATTTACCCACATTCTAAATTTATTTTTGCTTGCAAATAATTCGTTAGAGTTTTTAAATGCAACTTTACTAGATTTTCCGTCTAACTGAAGTGGTCCAAGAAAATGGTACACAAATCTAACTTAAATTTGTGTTATGGATCAATCAAAGACAAACAATCGGAGGAGGAGGTACGATACCGAGTTTAAGCTTAATGCCATTCATTTGCTCGAATCCGGGAGGAACGCTAGCGAATTAGCTGATTCTCTTGGCGTTAGTAAGCAAATGCTTTACAATTGGCGTAGTCAAATCAGGATTACCAGGAATGCTTCCGTCCAGCCAGGAACAAATAATCCTTATACTGAACTTGAACAGCTCCGTAAGAAATTAAGGGATGTTGAAATGGAAAGGGATATTTTAAAAAAAGCCTTGAACATTTTCAGCCGGCAGACATGAAACCAAAAGCTGAATTTATCCAGAGTCTAAGCGGTGTGTATCCTACTAACAAGCTTTGCAAGATGATGAATATTCCAAGGAATACTTTGTATCATTTTATCCACAGGAGGGATTCTCCCACTAAACATTTGGGATTAAGAGACCGAATAAAATCCGTATTTGACTCTCATATGAATAGGTATGGAAGTCGTAGAATTAAAATGGAATTAGCCGTAAAATATTCAAAAAATGTTAGCCGCCATTTGATTCGCAAATGTATGAAGGAACAAAATTTGAAAGCAATCCAGCCAAAGAGTTTTGTTCCAAAAACAACTGATTCCACCGGGACCAAATTTCCTGCACCCAATTTACTTCTTGATTTTGGAAAGGCGCAAAAACCAAATGAAGTATGGGTTGGTGACATTACCTACATTCCTTTAAAGAATGGCCAATGGGCCTATCTTTCAACTTGGATTGATACTTATTTGCATAAAGTAGTGGGCTGGGATGTTCAGACTCATATGAGAAGCGAACTGGTTATTTCAGCCTTCAATAAAGCAAAACTGAAATGCATCCAAAATAAATTAAGTGTGATTGTCCATTCTGACCGAGGAACGCAGTACTCTAGTAAAGATTTCAAAAATGCCATTAAAGGAAATAGACAAAGTATGACTCGCAAAAACGAAGTTTATGACAACGCAATTGCCGAATCATTTTTCTCAAGGCTCAAATGCGAATGCATTAGAGGTACTGTATTTGATGATTTGGATCAATTAAGATTCACTCTGTTTGAATACATAGATGGCTATTACAACACAATCAGAAGGCATTCATCCATTCAATACTATACACCCTTAGAATTTGAAAATATTTATTATTCGAAAAATCAATTCACTCATTGCAACTAATATGGAAACAAAACATGACTTTGCATTTTTACCCTTAGACGAGGACCAAGCTTATTGCGGACAAAATGTCAAGAGTTCCGCCGACCTCTTTATTCTGTATTCTTCCGGCGGAACTCGACTTGCTCTTGACATTTTGGGAGCAATGCTTATCTTTGTCGCAGGGGTAAAATGTGTACTAATTTTATTTTTTAACTAAATTAGATCAGTGTCCCATTTATTGGTACCATGTCAAACAAATGTTTAATCAAATAGGTTTGAACAAATTGAGAGGCTTCAGCTCCATGTATACTTTGAAACGGAGCAATAAAGTCAATACATTTGTTTGATTGAGAAATATTATGTCCAAAGTTTTTGTATCCAGTTTTACAACACAAGGAAATAATATGCTTTGGAGGGCAACTACTCTTATCAAAAGTATCTCTAAGCTCTGTTGCTTCAATTTCATCACTTACCGCAAATGTTATTCCGTTTTGCGAACCATGCCCGATTAATATTAAATACGAATAGCTACAAGAATAGTAATCCCATAATTTTTCAAATTCTTCAAATGATCTACAAAATAATGATAATATGCAATCATCTGGCAAAAGCAATCTAGAAAATTGCAATACTGATTTTCGCAAAGGTTCCAATAATGTGCTTTCGGAAGCAATGTCTCCAATAGTAATAATTATGATACCAGTATTAGTATGTGCACAAGAACTCCCAAAGTATTCAGATTCTTCTCCATATGGTAAACTTACTTTAATAGATTTTTTTCTTGTATGAGTTACATTTGTACGGTATAATGAATATGGCCAGTCTTTTAATTTATCTATTTTGGAAGCTGGCACAAAGACTTCATCATTTTTCCTGAATTTATTTGACATACTGTGTATTTAATCGCTGGTAACGTTTTGCAGCTACCCGAAGGTGGCGATTTTCGCACCAACTTTCATTCGGAGAACTACCGTTCAAATATACACAAAACTGTCCTACGAAGCACGTCACAGCCACTTTTGGGTAGGTGCTGTTATAGCCAGTGGTTCTGTCCTTCGAGTTATTGTCCACCTTGACTTTCAGCGATTTTAAAAGTCCGTTTACTTGTCCCTAAAAACGATTTATTGTCTGTCGGCTATGAGCGGTCGGGAAAGATTTAATTTTTGCGAAGCGAGTGAATTTTACTGTCTTACCGTGCGGTTGATTTTGGCATAGCTTTTTGTTTGCAGGTCGGATTTAGCTCTTTGCCGCCCGCAGGAACGAGGACGGCAATGTGCTAAAAGTGTGTAGGCACAAAAAGTATGACAAAAAGAAGCGTTGGCTTTATTTGTTCTATTTTACTCTTTGAAATTCATTAATCTCAAACTTGTCAAAATTACGATTAGCGTTACCCCAACGTCTGCTGCTATTGCGAAAACTAAGTTGCTGTAACCAATAAACGCAAGAGTTATAAAAATCAGTTTGACTGCTATTGCTCCAATAGTGTTGAATTTTATTCTTTGTAGCGTTTTTTTGCTTAAACGAATAAGAAATGGAATAAGTGAAAGTTTATCGTTCATCAATGCAATGTTTGCTGTTTCTATGGCGGTGTCGCTTCCTGCTGCTCCCATTGCTATCCCTACGGTGGATTGTGCTAATGCTGGTGCATCGTTTATTCCGTCACCTACCATTGCCACTTTTCCGTATTGCTGCAAAAGTTCTTTGATTTTTTCAGCTTTGTTTTCGGGCAACATATTTCCGAATATTTTTTTAATACCTACTTGCTCTGCTACATAGAGTGCTGCCTTTTCGTTGTCGCCTGTAAGCATAATGGGCTCAATGTTCAGAATTTCCAATACTTTTAATGCTGCTGAACTGTCGGGTTTTATTTCGTCCATTAATCCTATAATTCCTGCTACTCCGTTACCGAAACTTACCACCACACTCGTTTTTCCTTGTGCTGAAAGCTCCGCAACAATTTTTTCTGCTTCACTGTCTGTGTGTTGATGTTCTTTAATGAAATCCAACTTGCCTACATAAATTGTTTCGTCCTCACATACCAAACATTTTGCGGTTGCTCCTTTTCCCATCACACTTTGGAACGCCTCTGTTTTGTGTGGTTCAAAACCTTCTTTGCGGCTTGTGTCAACTATAGCTTGTGCCAACGGATGCTCAGAAAATATTTCTGCTCCTGCGGTGCAAGCCAGCAATTCTTCACGACTTGTTCCGTTTAATGGAATTACATCACTGACAATTGGATTGCCGTAAGTGATGGTTCGTGTTTTGTCTAATGCGATGGCTTTAATGTTTGCCAATACTTCCAAATATTTTCCTCCTTTAACCAAAGCTCCTTTAGCTGATGCGTTACCGATAGCAGCATAAATGGCAACAGGTGTTGAGATGACCAATGCACACGGACAAGCAATGACTAAAAGTGTTATTGCCTGTTGCAGCCAATGACTAAGGTCTAAGTGCAGAATAAAAACAGGAATGATAAACAAAAAAACAGCAAGTGCAAGCATTACAGGTGTATAATACTTTGCAAATTGCTGAATGAATTTTTGTGTTTCACTTTTATTGGCAGCCGCTTCAAAAGTGAGGCGAACGATTTTTGAGAAGGTGGTGTCCATAGAAAGTTTGGTTGTTTCCATTTCTATGAAACCATTTTTATTGAGAGTTCCCGCAAAAAGATTGTCGCCTGTGTGTTTGTCTTTTGGGATGGGTTCGCCTGTGATGGCAGCTTCGTCAACACTGGTTTCTCCCGAAATAATCTTACCGTCAAGCGGAATCATTTCACCGGGTTTTACCTGAATGATGGTTCCTACTGCAATTTTATCAATAGGAATTGTGGAGTTCTGTGATTTTACAAAAGCGGTCTTGGGTGCTTTGCTCACTAATTCATCTAAGGCAGATTTTGAATTTTCTATTCCAATATCTTCTAATCTTTCTCCCAATACATATAACACAACCAAAACGGCTGCTTCGGGAAATTCTTTTAGATAGAATGCACCGATTACTGCTATCAGCATAAGCAAATTGATATTGCTGAACTGTAACTTGAAGATGGCCTTTACTCCATTCCATAAAACTTTATAGCCAATACCTAAAATAAAGGCTGCAAAAATAAATGGAGCATAAGGCATAGGTATGTTAATGCCTATGATGGATAAAACTTCTAATGCAACCACAATGGCGATTGCGAAAAGAAGAAAAAGAAATTTTTTATCGTTGAATGGTAATTTCATTGTTTTTGAGTTTTAATATGGTGGGCGAGAGGTCTTGATAATGAAAATCCTCTGTGATGTGAAGAAAAAGAAATCAAGCCTCCGCCCATATATGTTTTAGTTAATGTTCATGCCCTTCGCCTTGATTGGTCATTTTAGCCATAATGAAAAATGCTCCGTTTACCACCACTTTACTATTGGCAGGTATTTCTTTAAGTAACGTTATTTCGCTGTAACCAACGTCCGTTGTTCCCTTGCGAATAGGAATTTTTTCAAAAGTTATTCCTTCTTCCTGATGTTCATGCTCCGCTTGTTCTTCTTCGTGTTTGTGTCCGTGCTCATCATGTTTATGTTCTTCTAAGGCTTCCCCATGTTCGTGATGTTCTTCTTCGGTATGAGCATCTGTAACAATAAAAATATAGTCTTGCCCTTCGTGGTTTACAATGGCATTGGTCGGAACGGCATCAACTGTAGCATTTTCCAAACTTACGAGAGCGGTAATGCTCATTCCGTCAATTAAGCCCTGCTTATCGCCTTTTACATTGGCATGAACGGCAACTGTTTTGGTATTGGGTTCAAAGGTGTTGCTAACAGCATAGACTTCCGCATCATATTCCTTACCGGGATTGTTGGTAAGTGTGAAATGAATAATTTGTCCGACTTTTAACTTCGGCAAATCTTTTTCATACACATATAAGTCAAGATGAAGCTGACTGTTGTCCACAATGTCGGCAATGGGTTTGTTGGCATCTACATAACTTCCAAGATTTACATAAATGTTGCTGATAATTCCATTAATAGGGCTTTTAACACTGATAACGGATTGGATATTTTCACTTGTAAGAGTAGCAGAGTTAATTCCGAGCAATTCCAACTGTTTTTTAAGGCTTGCTCTTTGGGCTTTCAAGGCATTTAATTCACTCTCCGCTTCCTGTAGTTTCTTTACGGATGTTGCATTACCTTGTTGGAGTTCCTTTTGTCGGTTGTACTCAATCTCTGCCAATATCAACTTGGAAGAAATCGTTAAAAACTCTTCCTGCATGGTAATGAAATTGGTATTGGAAAGGGTTGCCAATACCTGCCCTTTGATTACAGTATTTCCCTGCTGAATAGGAAGTATGCTAACTACTCCACCGAATAGCGAGGTTACACTTGCCTGATTGTTATTCGGAACACGTAAAAGTCCGTTCAATTTCAATGTGGCTGTAAGCTGCTTTTTTTCAATACTTCCGTATTCAATACCGATGGATTTTATTTGTTCTTCGGTAAGGGTTGCTGTACTGGAATTTTCGTGTTCGTCATGGTGTTCGGTTTCTTCTCCATGATTTTCTGTTTTATTTCCTGTGCAGGATGCCAACATGATGGATGTGGCTAATGCTGCGATATATAATATGTGTTTCATTGTTCTAAATTTTATTTACTGATTAAGAAATTAATGTTTACGACTGCCTGATTAAGTTGATTTACGGTTTGCAAATAAGTCAATTGTATGTCGGTGGCAGTTTGTAAAGCCGATAAATACTCAATGTACCCAATATCGCCACTATTAAAGCCGAGTGTTGCCGTGCTGATAATCGTTTCAACATTGGGCAAAGCAATCGTTATAAAGTAATTGTACTGCGACAGGTATTGATTGTATTGCTGAAAGGCATTTTGCAGATGGGTTTGTAGGTTCAACTTTTCGCTTTCTGCTTCTTTTTGCAATGCCTGGTATTTGTAATCCATTGATTTTATTTTTGAAGCATTACTGAAAAATGTCAGCGGAATGGAAACACCTACGCTGAACCCGTCAAAACGGTCATTTGCTCCAAAAAATACATCCGTTCCGTTCACCGTTTGTGTTCCGATTAAGGATTGGTTGAAATATCCCACCGTAAAGTCTGGCAAAGAGGAAGCCGTTTCTACTTTTTTAAGTTGTTCGGCTATAACGGCTTGTTGATACAACAATTTCAAAGAAGGATTATTGGCGATTAATGAGGTGTCTAATGACAAACTCAATGTAATGGGCTGATAATTTAACTCCCCTTTTATAGTGAATTGTTCATTGGTATTCATCAACGTTTGCAGTGATACATAGGCAGTATTTATTTCCCTTTCTGTTTGTTGTAACAAAAGTGAAATCTGTCCTCTTTTGGTCTCTGCCGTTGTTTTTTCAAGTAAACCCGTTTCGCCTGTCTTGTATCGCAATTCGGCTGCACTTACAAAATCACTGTACAAACTATCTAAAGCCAATAACTTTCTCTTAACCTGCTCCAAATATTGCAACTGGTAATACCAGTATTGTACCTGTGCTTTTATTTCATTTTCCGTTACCTGTTGCTGTAATTGACTTCCCTGCAATTCTGCCTTGTACAAATTGGATTTAGCGGAAAAATAAGTCGGAAACGGAATGGTCTGAGAGAGCTGAAATGCCCTGTCATTCTGAATACTGTTGTACTGCCCGAATTGAAAATTCACATCCGTTTTTGGCAATTCGAATACCGACTTTTTCAAAGTGGTGGAAGATTGAACATTCAGTTGTTGCGATTGAATTTCCAGGTTGTTCTGTAAAGCCGTAGCAATGGCTTCATCAAGTTCTATCGTTTTTGTGGTATCGGTTTGGGCTTTAGCCGTAGCAAATGAGCACAAGGCAAAAACCAAAATACTTGCTGTTTTTATGTTTCTTTTAACTCTAATCTTGGTTGAAAACAACAGGTACAGCAAGGGCAAAACAAATAAGGTGAGGAAGGTAGCCGTTACCAAACCACCAATCACTACCGTTGCTAAAGGTCTCTGTACTTCGGCTCCTGCACTTTGAGAAAGGGCCATTGGTAAAAATCCCAATGAGGCTACCGTAGCGGTCATTAACACGGGTCGCAAACGGATTTTAGTTCCTTCTTTTATTCTTTGAAGAATATCCGTCATTCCTTCTTTTTGCAGGTTATTGAAAGTTCCGATAAGTACAATTCCATTCAGAACCGCCACACCAAACAATGCTATAAAACCAACTCCTGCCGAAATACTGAAAGGCATATCCCGAATAAGCAAGGCAAATACACCGCCAATAGCCGCCATAGGTATAGCCGTAAAAATGAGTGTTGCCTGTTTGAATGAAGAAAAAGTAAAATAGAGCAACAGAAAAATCAATGCCAACGCTACCGGAACGGCAATCATCAAACGTGCAGATGCCGCTCTAAGGTTTTCAAATGTACCACCGTAGGTATAATAATAACCTTCGGGCAGTTTTACATTTTTGACAAGTTGTCTTTCAATATCTTCTACCACACTTTCAACGTCTCTGCCTTGTACATTAAATCCGATGACTATCCTACGTTTTCCATCTTCACGGCTTATTTGTGCCGGACCCAGTTCCATTTTTATTTCGGCTACCTGCGATAAAGGAATTTGGGTTCCGTTGGAAGCAGGGACATATAAATGGCTCACGTCTTCAATGTTGTTGCGATGCGTACTATCCAAACGAACCACCAAATCGAATCTGCGTTCGTTTTCATATACCACACCTGCACTTCCACCTGCAAAGGCAGTGCTGATAACATGATTAATATCTTCGATGGAAACGCCATTGGTGGCAATTTGTGTTCGATTGTATCTGATTACAATCTGTGGAAGTCCCGCCACCCTTTCCACCATTGGTTCTGTGGCTCCTTCAACCGTTTGAATGATTTGAGAAACTTTGTTGGCATAAGTCAAGAGTGTATCCATGTTTTCACCAAAAATTTTCACAGCAACATCCTGCCGAATACCTGTCATTAGTTCGTTGAAACGCATTTGTATAGGTTGATTTTTTTCAAAGAATACTCCCGGAATTATATTCAACTCTTCTTCCATTTCCTCCGCCAGTTGCTCATAGGTAATGTCTCTTTTCCATTCAGAGGGCTGTTTTAGAATAATCATCAGGTCAGTAGCTTCCGGAGGCATGGGGTCAGTTGGTACTTCTGCCGCTCCGGTTTTGCCCACCACCATTTTTACTTCATCAAACTCTTTTAGAATCCGTGAAGCTTGCATGGAGGTTTCCAAACTTTGCGACAAGGAAGAACCTTGAGGAAGAATACAATGAAATGCAAAATCACCTTCCTGAAGGGTAGGAATAAACTCACCGCCCATTCGGGAAAAGAGGAAAATGGAAACTGCAAAAATTGCTAGTGTTGCGGCAATAACACCTGTTTTAAAACGAATGGCTTTATCCAGTAACGGAGCATAGATTTTCTGTAAGCGCTTCATCATTCGGTCACTGATGTTTAATTTGTGTGATTCCTTTTTAGAAAGAAATTGTGCACACATCATAGGAATGTATGTGAAAGACAAAATCAACGCTCCCAAAATGGCAAACGAAACCGTTTGAGCCATAGGGGTAAACATTTTACCTTCAATACCTACAAGGGTCAGGATAGGAATGTAAACAATGAGAATAATGATTTCTCCAAAAGCAGCACTTTTACGGATTTTAGTTGCCGATTCAAGCACTTCTTTATCCATTTCCTGTTGAGTTAGTTTGCCAAACCCTTTACGCAAGCCCAAATGGTGCATAGTGGCTTCAACGATAATGACAGCTCCGTCCACAATCAAACCAAAATCAATGGCTCCCAAACTCATCAGGTTGGCACTAACGCCAAAAACGTTCATCATGCCCAAAGCAAACAGCATGGATAACGGAATGGCAGAAGCCACTATTAACCCGGCACGGAAGTTTCCAAGAAACAACACTAAGACAAAAATCACAATCAACGCTCCTTCTATCAGGTTTTTTTCAACGGTTGATATGGCACGGTTTACCAAATCGGTTCTATCCAAATACGGTTCAATAACTACGTCATCAGGAAGCGATTTTTGAATGATTTTCATTTTTTCTTTGACACGGCTTACCACTTCTGCACTGTTTTCTCCTTTCAGCATCATTACCACACCACCCACTGCGTCCACTTCTCCGTTGTATGTCATGGCTCCGTAGCGAACAGCATTGCCAAAGCGAACCTCTGCCACATCTTTAATCAAAATAGGAATACCCCTTGCGTTAGTTTTTACTACAATGTTGTTGATGTCGTCAAAGGAGCTTACCAAGCCAATTCCCCTAATAAAATAGGCATTGGGTTTTTTGTCAATGTATGCACCACCTGTGTTTTCGTTATTCTTTTCGAGAGCATTAAAAATTTCGGTAATGGTTACTCCCATGGAGAAAAGTCGGTCAGGATTTACAGCGACTTCATATTGTTTGAGCAGACCACCAAAGCTGTTTACCTCTGCAACACCGGGAGTACCATATAGTTGTCGGGCTACAATCCAGTCTTGCATGGTTCGCAAGTCCATAGCATTGTATTTATGCTCGCTTCCCTTTTTGGGGTGGATGATGTACTGATACACTTCACCCAAACCGGTACTGACCGGAGCCAGTTCTGGTGTGCCAATACCTTTTGGAATTTTGCTTTCGGCTTCTTTCAGTCGCTCGTTTATTAACTGTCGGGCAAAGTAGATGTCCACCTTTTCGTCAAAAACAACTGTAATTACCGATAGTCCAAAACGTGAAATACTCCGCAACTCTTCAAGGTCGGGAAGGTTGGCTATACTTTGCTCGATTGGAAAAGTTACCAGTTGTTCCACCTCCTGACCTGCAAGGGTAGGGCAAACGGTAATAATTTGTACCTGATTGTTGGTAATGTCAGGCAAGGCATCTATTGGCAGTTTTCCGGCACTCCAAATGCCCCAAATAATGAGTGCCAGGGTCATCAGTGCTATGACCAGCTTATTTTTTATGCTGTACGCAATTATTTTATCTATCATGTGAATCAGTTTAATGAATAATACAAAAGCAGACGTGAGTTTCAATAACTCAGTCCGTTGTTTGTTCCGTTGTGGAAACGGAGCATCAAAAATTCATTAACTGATTTTGGGCGGTTGCCAGATTTTAGAGAAAGCTCCTGAAACGAAAGAGGCTTTATAAATGGAAAGGTTTTTAGACGGATATTGTACGTGTGAGGGAAGCGATACAAAAAAATCAGGCGCAGTTACCGAATGTCCGCAACAGGCACAAATGCAAAAAGGAGAGCAATTTTCAGTATCTCTATCATGATCCGATTGGTCGGTATTTGCGAAAGTAGATTGGTCTGAACCCTGATATTTACAGTCATCTTTGTCGCTGCATGGCATAACTGCCAGAGCGAAGAAATAAAAACTGAATATGAGTGCAAAAACTTTCACGGGGGCAAATATAGGAATTTTAGGTTAAAAAGCCGAAACAATGTCTAAAAATAGCAGATTGTTGCTTTCGGGGTGAATTGAGCGATGGCAGAATTTTTTGGCACGTGTTTTTGCTCTGTGGGTTGGGTTTAGCTCTTTTGCAGGTGGTGCGAAGCAAGTTTTTAAAATGCGTAATTTTTCTACGCATTTTAAAAACTAACCTGCAAATGTGCTAAACGAAGCGTTTGGCAAAAACCGTGACAAAAAATTGCGGGTAGGATTGTTTCTTTTTTCCTCTTTTTAGGTGCGGTGGGGCAAAAATTAAATCTTTCTTGGGTCGGGGTCGGTCTGCGTGTCGCCAGTTTTTCTGTCTACCATAACGGTATTTGGTCTGTCCTGTTAAAAATTGCACAGTCATTTTCAATGTTGCACGGTCGTCCTACCATTGGCTATAACTTACTTATATCCGCAACAAAAATATATTTTAATTGGACATTTATCTCAACCAGGGAGGGTATTCTCCTCCAATTGGAAAAATCCATTGGTCTGAGTCTTATCAAATGGAAATGAAGAAATACCATCCAGACCAATAGATATCTAGAGCCAATAGGAATAGCAATTGTATTATATAACTGTTTTAATGTATTTTATACATTATAATAATAAATATGTATTCATCAAAGCAACAAAATATGAACACTGTTCATTATCTTTGCGGTGTTAATTTAGATCATGGGAATTTCGGAAAGAAAGGAAAGGGAGAAACTGGAGCTCAGGGAGCTGATCCTCCTCAAAGCCAAGGAGATGTTTCTAAAACATGGATATGACAAGCTCAGCATCCGCAAGATCGCCTCTGCCGTCGAATACAGCCCTGCCACCATCTATCTCTATTTCCAGGACAAAGACGAGATCATGCATGAGCTGATGAACATGGGCTTTGGTCTGATGGGAAAAGAACTCGCTGAGGCCACCCACGAAACTGATCCCGTCAAACGCATTCATCTGATTGGACGGGGCTATGTACAGTTTGGCATCAAAAATCCGGACTGGTATGAATTGATGTTTCACTCAGAAAAACCGATCAAGCATTTAGAACGCTGTGATCAGGACTGGGGACATGGACTCAGCTTGTTTGATTTTTTAATTTCCTGTTGCAATGAAGCCATCCTTGACAAAAGAAGCAAGGCCAAGGATCCCGAGTTGCTGGCCCTTCAGTTGTGGAGTCTGGTGCACGGTATGGTGTCCCTTTCCCTTGCTCAGAGGCTCCAGATTGTCTGCAGCAGTGAGGATGATCTGATTTTCAAAGTGCTGGATACCAGCATTGATACTTTGTTTGAATAGTTTTTTTTATGCAATTAATAAACGGTGTTAATTTAATAATCATGCGTCATATTTTAATCTTATTGCTGTGGTTTGTTTATACAGAACCTCTTCCATTGTCTGCACAGAGCCTGGACGAATTGATTCAAATTTCCTGGAAGCACAGTTCCTTGCTCCGCGAAAAAGAATTCAAACTTGCCAGACTCGAATCCCAATTAAAAGAGGCCAAAGCCCTGTACATGCCGAGTGCTTCCATTGGTAGTCAGTACACCCTTGCGGCAGGTGGTAGATCGATCGATTTGCCCATCGGAGATCTGATCAATCCCATCCACCAAAAACTCAATGAGATCATTGGAAACCCACAGTTTCCCAATCTGCAGAATGTAAAAACCAATTTTTTTCCCAACAATTTTTACGACGCCCATTTAAGAATACAGCAAGCCATCTACCAATCAGATATTGGTATCGCAGGGTCCATAAAAAAAGAAGAAATTAAAATTCAGGAATCAGACATACAGGCTTCCAAAAGAATTCTGGCCAAAGAAGTCACTGAGACCTGCATCCAATTGGCCAGTCTGGAAGAGCATTTAAAAATAATAGAACGCGCCCAACAATCCCTTTTGATGGCCAAAAGAAATACGGAGAGTCTCCAAAGAAATGGTTTAGTGACGGGCACGGCCACCCTTCGCATCGAAGCCGAAATCGCCAATCTGGAAACCAAGAAGACTGAAATTACAATGAATATGGATCAGTCCAGCCTTTATCTTCAATACTTAACCGGATTGCAGCGAGTTGATAAGATCCAATTCGAACATTTGCCGGACATCCAAAATCAAGCCATAAGCCCGCGCGAAGAAATTGTCCAACTTCAATCGGGCATTAAGATTCAGGAGCATGTCTATAAAAAAGAAAAACAATTCTACCAGCCAAAAATTGGCGTGCTGGCTGATTTTGGTTCACAAGATTTCAATTTCAAATGGAATCCTTATGTATTGATCGGGCTGAACCTAGAATGGAATTTTTATAATGGAGGTCGTCTGAAGCAAAGAAAATTGCAAAGTGAGCATGCCATCCATGCTTTAGAAAGTCAATTAAAAGCGGTACAAGATCAATTGGATTTACAAAATGAGCTGGCTAAAATTCAACTGAACAGTAAGATAGCGCAGGCCAAGAATTATGAGGTCAGGATTGCCTCTGCAGAAAAAATCAAAACAGAGGCCTTCAAAAAATACAACGAAGGTAGTCTCGGATATTTAGAACTGCTGGACGCTCAAAATCTATGGTTGAATATCCAATCAGATTACCAAATCGCAAGGTTTAATGCCTGGTTCAGTTGGGCAGATTACCAATACAAAAATGCATCCTACCCCATCCAATAAAATTCCAATCCTTTAAAAAATTACGAATCTTCAAATCTTATCCATGATGAAATACTATCCTTACCTGTTTATCATTCTACTGTTTGGCTCCCTTTGGGCCTGCACGCAAAAAACGGAAACAGCTGATGTTCCGAAATCAAACCCCAACATCACCAGGGTTAAAACTGCTCCGGTCATTCGAACAGACAGCTTAGGTTCGATTCAACTCCTGGGGATACTAAGTAGTGAGTCTGAGGTAAAACCATCCTTTAAAATAGGAGGTGTGGTGCAATCTGTCCAATTTAAAGAAGGGGATTTTGTAAAAAAAGGACAAGTTCTCGCCAGCCTTGATCAAACAGAAATTGATGCGCAACTGCAGCAAGCCAAGTTGGCTTATGAAAAAGCCGATCGGGATTTGAAACGCGTCAGCAATTTATTGGAAGACAGTGTAAGTACATTGGAGCAATATCAGAACTCGAAATCTGCGTTCGAATTTGCCCAACAAAACTTACAAATTGCCAAATTCAATCGAAAATATTCTGCCGTCTTTGCACCAATCAGTGGACAGATCGTCAAAAAATTGATCCATCCGGGTGAGCTCGTAGGTCCCGGTCAGATGGTCTGCATGCTATTGGGTACAGAACAAAACCAATGGCTGGTAAAAGGCGGTTTGGCCGAACGCGACTGGGCAAAAGTAGAAGCAGGAGATAAGGTCGAACTCAGAATAGAATCCTGGCCGGATCAAATCATTTTTGCAAATCTAGGATACAAAGCCTCCGCAAGCACCAATCCCAATGGCACTTTTGATATTTCCATCCCCCTCAACAAACTTCCATTTAAACCTGCTTCCGGAATGGTGGTCGAATGTCAAATTTTTCCAAAAAAGAAAGAAAATCGAATTCTGGTACCCATTGAATCACTTGTAAACATCAATGGACCCAGCGCATCCCTGTTCATAGCGGAAAATCAGCGCGCGAAAAAAATAAACATCCGTCTCTTGAGAATTATCAGTGACCAGGCAGAAATCTCTGGAATAGATACAAATATTACCCAAGTGATCACACTTGGTTCCAGTTATATGGAAGACGGCGATTTAATAGAGGTCATTCAATAATTTTCCACTCAGGAAATTCAAATTTAGCAAAATGTCATTCAACGAGTTTTTTGTAAAAAGACATCAATTCACCCTGGTTTTGTTTCTTGCCTTACTGTTGTTGGGCGTAAATTCTCTGATCAACATGCCACGTTCGGAGGATCCTCCCTTTGGAGCACCTATTTTTTCCATTGTATCGATCTATCCCGGCGCAAGTCCGAAGGACATGGAAGAATTGATCGCTGATCCCATCGAAGAAGAAATTTACAAACTGGGTGATATTAAAAAAATAAACACGAGCATTGGGGATGGTTTGATGATCTCTTTGGCTGAATTCAACTACGGTGTCGATGTGGATGCCAAGAACAATGACATCACCCGAGAGATGAATAAAATCAGACCTGATCTACCGGAAGGTCTGATCGAACTTTCTGTAAAAAGAGCTGCATCCAGCGATGTGTCGATCCTTCAGACCGCATTGATTTCTGAAGTGGCATCCTATCAGGAAATGGAGGAATACGCAGATCTCTTAAAGAGAGACATTGAGCGAATCAAAGAAATAAAATTTGTAGAAATACAAGCATTGCCAAAATCCGAAATTCAGGTTGAATTAAATTTGGAGAGAATGGCTCAGTTGAGTTTAGGACTCGATCAGGTATTGGGAATGATTGAAGCAAACAATGTGAATATTCCTGCAGGTTCGATTCATCTAGGAAATAAAAAATACAATGTAAAGGTCAATTCGCCGATCGAAAATATGGATGAGCTCAAAAAAACAATCATCCGAACCAATGCTCAGGCCAGACCTATTTATTTGGAAGATATTGCTCAGATTTCTGAAAAAGTAGAAACAAACAATCATCATGCAAGATTTAATGGCAAAAGAGCCATATGGGTAGTCACCGCGATGAAAGACAAACAAAACATCATTCAGGTTCGCAATAAACTAGAAAAGGTATTTACCAAATTTAAATCCAGTCTGCCAAATACCATCCAATTGGAACATGCATTTGATCAGGAGAAAGGAGTGCGGCACAGACTCGCAGGTTTGGGAATTGATTTTTTGATTGCGATACTTTTGGTCATGTTGACCTTATTGCCATTGGGAACCAGGGCCTCCATTGTGGTGATGATTTCTATACCGTTGTCACTGAGCATAGGTTTGTTTCTGCTGGATCTGATGGGATACACCCTCAATCAACTGAGTATTGTTGGAATGGTCATTGCGCTTGGACTTTTGGTGGATGACAGTATTGTGGTGGTCGAAAATATAGAGAGATACATGCGAAAAGGTCTCAAGCCAAAAGTTGCGGCCATCACAGCGACCAATCACATCATGGTTGCTGTCATCGGTTGCACCGCAGCTCTTTTGCTTGCATTTCTTCCCATCGCCAATTTACCGGAGGGATCCGGAGATTTCATTCGCTCTCTACCCATGGCAGTGATGATGACGGTTCTCGCTTCTCTGTTTGTAAGCCTTAGCATTATCCCATTTCTATCCAGTATTATTTTAAAATCAAACGGACATGGAGAATTGGAACAATCGAATTGGTTTTACCGCGCATTCAAAAATTATCTCAACAATCCCTATCAAAAACTCTTGCGTTGGTGCATGATGCATCCGGTCTGGACTTTATCTCTGGCAGGATTGTTGTTTGCTGCATCTTTCACATTGGTACCCAAATTGGGATTCAGTTTGTTTCCTGCTTCTGAAAAACCAATCCTGATCATTGATTTGGAAACAGAACACGACAGCAATTTAGAACACACGGATAAAATAGCCAGAAATATTGAGCAATATTTGTTGGCAAAAAAGGAGGTGGTGCGATTGGCGAGCAATGTGGGGAAGGGAAATCCAAGAATTTACTACAACGAATTTCAATCTCAACTCGATGATCAGCTTGCCCAGATGGTGGTATTTCTGGAAGATGAAACGGAAGTACCTGAAATCATAAGTATCGCAGAACAATTGCGTTCAGAGCTGAGTGCCATCGCCGGTGCAAAAATTAAGGTTCGTCGATTCGAACAGGGTCCGCCGATTACCGCTCCCATTGAAATGCGAATCATCGGAAAAAATCTTGATAGTTTGGAATATTTTGCGGCTGAAGTTGAAAAAATAATCCAGCAAACGGATGGTTGCATTTATGTGTCCAATGATTTAAAATTTAAAAAATCAGATCTCCGTTTGAAAATCAACAAACAAAAAGCAGGCTTATATGGTGTGCCTACTGCAGAGCTGGCAAAGACGATCCGACTTGCCATCGAAGGATTGGATGTTAGCACCATACAGGATAAAAATGATGACGAAATGAATATTCTGGTCACCATGAAAAAGTCCTCCTCAAACCCCATTCAACAATTGGAACAAGTTTATATTAGTTCGCTGAGCGGCGCCTTGGTTCCATTAAAATCCATTGTGGATATTGAAATGAAAACCAGTGCCACCGTGATCAATCATTACAACAAGGAACGATACAGTTCGGTCAGTTCATTTGTCGGTCAGGGATACAATACAGATCAACTCACTGATCAAATTATAGAAAGAATTCAAAATGAAATTAAACTACCGGAGGGTTACCATCTTTTGGCTGCCGGTGAGCGCATGTCCAGAGAAGAATCCTTTGGTGGCATAGGCACCATTATTATTCTTGCCGTTTTTGGTTTGCTGGCAATATTGATATTAGAATTCAGAACTTTTAAGTCCACAATGATTGTTTTGAGTGTAATACCAATGGGTGTGATTGGTGCATTCCTGGCTTTGTATTTTGGAAATGAGACTTTGTCATTTGTGGCTACGATTGGTATGATTGCGTTGGCTGGAATTGAAATAAAAAATTCCATTCTGATGGTAGACTACACCAATCAGCTAAGAGAAAAAGGGATTGGACTTTATGAAGCCGTGATGGATGGCGCTGAAACTCGATTTCTACCCATCTTTTTAACTTCACTAACAGCCATCGGCGGAATGATTCCATTGGTCATGGAAAAATCACCACTCATCAGTCCTCTGGCCCTGGTGTTAATTGGAGGTTTGATCAGCTCTACCCTTTTGAGTAGATTGGTCACTCCTGTCCTTTACTATTTAATTCCTCCAAAAATCGAAGTCCAGGACACTAGTAAATCCACTTTTTAAGTAAATCCTTTAGGGTACAAAACCAATGTTGGTTCCAACTGACTTCGAAATAGGCTTCTGTCGCGGGTCCAAATCCCTGGTAAAATTGTTTGACACCTTCCAAATCCGAACCTTCAAAATCAAAGACCCGATGTGAATTTTTAAATTGTTGGAGGACGGTATGAAGAATGCCGTACATGGCAATCTTCTTCTTCCCTTCTATACTGCTCAGTGACATTAAATTGACGATCCGATAACCATTGTCAGAAAGAAGACACAATGATATAATCTCGTTTTTTTGATTGCGGGCTGCCACGACAAAACCTTTCTGTCTTGAGAACAATTCTGTGGATAATTTTTGCAAAGCGTTTCGGTTGAGACCTTCAATGGCAGCATTTTGTTTTTGAAACTGATCAATCCAATTTAAGAATTCAGGTTTACTGACTGAAAAATCAATCGAAATATGATTGGACAAACTTTTTTTCACCCTCCTTTTGTGATGTGAACTATACATCTCTTCATTCTCCAATCTATAGTGTTCCAGATCAACCACCAGATTGGTTCTTCTCTGTGTATCAGGAATAAAATAATTGAGACAATACTTTCCGCAATTAAATTGGTCCGCGAGACTTGCCATGAACTTTTCAATCATGGCTTGGTCCGGGACTTCACTCCCTATAAAACGGTGTTGCTGCGTAAAAGGCGCCCGGCAGGCCGTTTTCATCGCCCAATTTTTTTTATAGCTGACCGGTATTCGAATGTCTTTTCCTGAAAGAAAAAATGCACCCCATTGATCAGAAACTACCTCAAGGTACCAGGACAAAGCTTCCAGACGGTAGTCCGGATTCAGAACGATTTTTTGATCCCATTCCTCCCAATCGATCTCATCAGAATTTTTCCAAATCCACATGAATTATTTCTTTATGGCCACAGAAATGCCATCTCTGATGGGGAGAATTACCACATCCCAATTTTCACTGTTTCTTAAATACTGATTGTATTGATCGATGATCAGGGTGTCTTTATCTTTGTTTTCCTGGACTACCTTTCCATACCACAAGACATTGTCAGAAATTAAAACAGATCCAGAAGGCATCATGGGCTCCAGTACTTTCAGATAATCCAGGTACTCTTTTTTAGATCCATCGACAAAAGCAAGATCCACTTTCCAATTTTTAGTTGGAAGCAGTTTCAGTGCACTGCCTTTGATAAAATCAATTTTATTGCAGAGTACCAGGTTTTCCTGAAGTCTTTTAATGATTTCATCATAGCTATCATCTACCTCAAAAGTATACAGCCGACCCATAGGGCTCAGTCCTTCTGCAAGACACATTGCACTATATCCCGTGAAAGTTCCGATCTCCACAATGGTATCCGGTTTTTTCAAACGAGAAAGCAGACTTAAAAATCGTCCCTGAACTGCTCCGCTGAGCATTTGTGGAAGCATGGTTTGTAAATGGGTTTTGCGTTCAAGTTCCGTAAGATAATCAGGTACTGAAGAAAGATGTGTATCACAATAGCGCAATATATCCAATGACAAACCTTCTAACATATTCTGTATTTTAAAATGGAGATCAAATCTCAGCGAATGAGCGAAATCTCTCCAAAAAATGTACGGATCTCTTCCCCAACCAACACTTCCACCATGTACACATATACTCCCGGCATCAGATCCTGACCTTGAAATCTTCCATCCCATCCAGATACCGGTACATTCACCGGAAAATTTTTATTCTCGAAAACCTTTGCACCCCATCGGTCATAAACGGCCATTTGTCGAACCATCATCTGATCAGACTCTGATACCGGGTAAAAGTATTCGTGGATATTGTCCCCATTTGGAGAAAATGCATTGGGAAAAAATACTTCAGAATCCCTGATTATTTTTACGAGAATTTGAAGAATTTCCACACAACCATTTTCATCCGTCACCTGAACGGAAATAAGCTGTTCCTCGGTAGCAGTTAAAACAGGATTGAGGCAATCGGAACAGCTCAATTGGTTGGAGGGGCTCCACAAAATGGATTGGATGGCTCCTCCGCTTTTGATCATAAGTTGTAAGGTCGAACTTTCCCCTTCCAGCAAGGTAATCTCTGGAATTAAATCCAATTGCAAACCTATACTGGAATCAATTTGCACCTGAGAGCTGTACTCACATCCATTTCTATCCCTTATCCTGACCGGATAAATTCCTTTTGGCAGGTTGCTAAAAATATTTTGCGTACTATAATTCATTCCGTCATCGATGGAATATTCAAATCCCGGGCTTCCGCCGGTAATTTGACCAATCACAATGGAGCCTGTCGTAAAAATGCATCCTATGTCTGTTTTATTGATCACAGCATTGCGGATTCTGGAAGTATCCTCCACGATTTCGATGGAACGTGTGACGCTGCATCTGTTTCTTGAGAAAGTCAGAGTAGCCGTGTATAAGCCGGGAATGGTCGTGCTAAATTGGGGTAAACCATAGGTAAAACCATTGGGTCCTGTCCATTGGATTCTGAATCCCTGAGAATTGGTTACTGCGATGACCGGGGCAGAATTTCTCTTACAATTGATTGTGTCGGCCAATAATAACAAATCCGGCTCGGAAGTATCGGCTACAATTCGAATCGTTCTGATGAGCTGACAATTGGCCCTGTTGGTAACTGTCACAGTATAATCTCCAGGAATGTTTGTATCCGGATTCTTTTCTAAGCTGGAAAATCCATTTGGTCCAGACCAGCTAAAATCTAAATCCGTCTCCAGGGTCAACAGAGGAAGTTTTAAATTTCTTCTTTCACAATTCATCGTATCGTCCATGATCATCACATCCGGAAGACTCCGCAAATCTTTTATAAAAATTGAGTCTGTGAACGAACAGCCAAACTGATTGGTGATGGTAAACACATAAAATCCTTCTGCAAGTACGGTGGCAGTATCCTGTTGGATAGATATTCCTGCTGGACCACTGAATTGCAAAACGTCGGTTGAAGAAATTCCGCCTATTTTAATTTTTGCATTGTTTCGGGCGCAGGTAAGTGAATCAATTTGAAACAAGGAAATCATAGGTGGACTTCCAAATTGATAAATTCGCAAACTACGCATCGCTTCACATCCATTGGGATCAATTATTTTTAAGGTGTAAACTCCGGAATCTGAAACCATGGGATTGGGATTGGTGGAGCTGAATCCACCGGGCCCTGTCCACTCATACCGCACGCCCTGCGTATTTGAACCTCCCTGCAATATCAAAGATGTTTTATCACAAGTCAAAGTGTCATCTTTTGTAAAGATGTCGGGCAATACATCTTTCTGAAAAACAAAGATGGAGTCCGTCTTGATGCATCCATTCTGGCCAATCATTTGGAGATAATACCACCCACCCACTGTAACAGAGGTTCTTAACTGGTCCGAACTAAATCCGCCTGGACCAAACCAATTGAAATCAACACCGGGATCAATCGAGTTTATTCTGATTTCAGCATTCGAAGTACAGCTAATGGTATCTGCTTCAAGGGTGGCGGAAGGAAGTGTTTTGTCTTCTGAAATTAAAACCGCTTCAGTGGCTTCGCAACCATTGGACTTCGTGATGCGCAATATATAAAGCCCGGGAATGAAAATAGGTGGATCGATTACATTGGACATGAATCCACCAGGACCTGTCCAGTTGAAATCAATGATGTCAAGATCAGTTTGAACAAAAGGAAAGATCATATTTTTTTTGCAGGTGAGCGTATCGTTTCTCAATTCGAGTTGTGGAACTGCTTTATTTTCATAAATCAACACTGATCCTGAGCGCGGACATCCGTTTTTACCAATGACTACAACTGTGTATTCGCCCGGCAAATTAACTTCGGGATTTGCCAGGGTGGAACTAAATCCCGCTGGCCCTCTCCAATCATAATTCAGAGTGGTATCCGGATTCACCTGCAGGATTATTTTATCCAATAAACAAGTAAGTGTGTCTGAAAATACATTTACCTGAGGTGTGTCAATGTCCTGAAAAACTTGAATGATTTCTGCATTCAAACAACCATTCGGCAATTTTACAATCAATGTATAATCTCCGGGAGAACTTACCTGAATGTTGGAATTGTTGCCCAAAGGACCCGAAGGACCCGTCCATTCAAACACAGCATCTGCACTGCTGCTTGACCCCTGGAGGGAAATAAAGGGTCGGTTGCAATCCAATGTATCGGCAGGCCCAATCACGATGTCAGGTGTCGCAAAATCTGCGGCAATGTAAACGGAATCAAATCCCACACATCCATCCTTGGTCACCAATGAAATAAAATACCATCCGGAATCTTTTACCATCACCCGTTTGTCATTGGAAGAAAAACCATTGGGTCCATTCCATAGTACGGTACCGCTTGTGTCGGTCGTATATCGAATTAAAATTTCAGGATGATTGCAATTCAGGGTATCACTGGAAAAAGAAACCGGCACATTGGTTTTGAAGTTGAAAACAAAAAATGAATCCTCTGCAAAACATCCCAATGAATCTCTCACCAAAAGTTTGTACCATCCTGTATCTTTTGCAACAACGTCGGAAGTTCTTACTTTGGCACCGCTTGGTAAGGTCCATTCAAACTCTGGTCTGGCGCTGACAGAAGCTCCTTTCAGGAAGACAGAATCCTGACCGCAGCGTATGGTATCTCCGGCAATCGATAGATCCACATCTGTCCGATTGTCCTCTACAATTAGTTTGATCGTGGACTTACAACCGTAATCATCGGTTGCTGTCACCTCATATTCACCTGGCTCGCGAATGTTGCGGTCTACTGCTCTGGAACTCGTGTATCCATTGGGTCCTGTCCATTCAAAAGTCACGTTTGGGTTGGTGGACCTTGCTTCGATACTGCCTACAGGATTCTTACAATCTATGTTGCTCTTCAATGTGGACAAGTTGGGTGGAGTTACATTTCCAGTCACTGTCACGCTGACTTCTTTCTCACAGCCAAACTCTCCGATTACTTTAAGTTTATACGTGCCGGGTGCATCAATCACCGGATTTCGGGTTTTATCTCCGCTGATTATTCTTCCGTTGGTGGTGGTCCACTGATAGCTAATGTTTGGCCCAGAGGAAGATCCGGAAGCATCAAGTGTCATTGGCCTGTTGGAGCAGCCAATCTCATCAGGCATGCTGATGTCTGCTTCCAACTCGTAAACGGTGACCGTCACCTCGTCTTTTTCCTCACAGCACTCAATCACCACAATATCATCAATGGCACAAAGACTAAAACCTCCTGTTCCTCCTGTATTGTCAAAACAAAAATTGGCTGAACCTGAAGCACCAGAGTTCCATGTAAAATTGCCTTCAGCTTCCATACACAGACCACTCTCTGCGGGAACTGATCCTACGTCAGCACCGTTTATGCGAAGTCGGATTACCGGTGGACTTCCAAGAATATAAGGAATTCCAAATACTTTAAAGCTAATTTTGTAATCTGTATTTGGTGTGACGGCTAATGTTTGGCAAAGAATGTTTGTACCCGGTCCTGTAGGTGAAATAACCAGTGCAAAACTCCCAATATTGGGATTGCAACCAAAGGCAGTGGCTATTTGAGGCACACTCATGACCATATATCCGCCTGTACTCATTACAAGGGTATTGGGATTTGTGTGCAAGGTATAGGAAGAGGTGGAAGGGGCGATAGAACCTGATTCAAACCCACCATTGACAAACCGATTGGGTGACATTCCTCTTGCAGTTAGTGTATAAGTCGTGGTAGAGGAAGGATTGGCGATGGGATTTAAGACATCCGGATTGCTCAATCCGTCAGCAGGTTCCCAGGAATAACTGCTAAATCCTCCGTTGACCATACCGCTTAGGTTTTTGCCGATACCTGCACAAATGGTAATATCAGGACCAGCATTGACCGTTATGTTGCAACCGTTGGACATGCTTGATAAAAAAGTAAGACCAGGCAAAATTTTGGAAGGATGATTTATCTGGGCCTGCACCTCTGCAAAAAATAAAAATCCAATTACCCATAAAACCAATTCCCTTTTTTTCATCAAGATGTTTCCTTGCTCTTTTATCCATTGATTTTTACCAAACAATACCCTCATATTACTCCAATCGGTTTTGCAAATCATCATTTATTGTGTTTCTCCATTTATCGGATGAGGCTCAGATCGCCTTCCAGACTGAGCAATTTTCCATTGATGGTTTCTGCTTTGACAAAATAAACATACACCCCTGGAAGACATCGCTCTCCTTTATAAGTTCCATCCCAACCCTGATCCGGTTGATTGGGATAAAAATTTCGATTGTTAAAAACAAGATTTCCCCATCGGTCAAAAATGGAGAATTGATTGATTTTGATAACTTCATTCTCCGGACCATGCACCCACACGCGGTCATTGACGACATCATCATTTGGACTAAAAATGTTGGGAACGAAAATTTCCGGAGTTATAACAATGATTCTGATTCTACTTACAGAAACGCATCCATTTTCATCTGTTACGGTAACGATGTATTCTGTGGTTTCCAGAGGATTGGCCACAGGATTCTGACAATCGACACAACTCAAGCCCACCGTTGGAGCCCATACAATGGATTTTATTTTGGATGGATCCAGATTGATGGAAAGATTTAACTGTTCCTGTTCGCCCAGTTGCAATTCAACAACAGGTGTGAGATCTGTCTCGACTTCCGGTAATTTGATCATTTCAAAAGCTTTGACGAATTCACAACCCGAGGCATCTCTTACCAATAAATTGTATTTTCCAGGCAATAAAGATTTAAAATCAGGATTGGAGGAAAAGCTCAGACCTCCATCCAAAGAATAGCTATATCCACCATGTCCACCCACCAATCCCAATACAACCATTGATCCTTTTTCTTCGCCGCACATTGGTTGTAAAGTTTGCAGAAGAATGTCTTTTATCAAATTAGTGTCTGCATTGACAACAACTTCTCTTTTTGAAACACATCCATTTTCCGGATTGGTCACTTCTACAAAATACCTTCCTGCGGTACTTACCAATTGTCTGAAGCTATTGGAAATTATTTGACCTTGAGCGTCTCTCCAAACAATTTGGTCCAAAGGCCCGAATCCAAGCACTTTAATTTCAGCATCCGGATGTTTGCATTGGATGCTGTCTGCGGTGGCAAAGATTTGTGGGGAAAGTGTATCAGATAAAATATGGACGATTTGAGTGGATTCGCATCCATTGGTGGATGTCACTCTCAAAAGATAAATACCGGGAGTTTGCACCAGTGGATTTTGTTGATTGGAGCTAAATCCCGAAGGTCCGCTCCAACTGAACAGATCGGTTGTCCGCTGAGATTGGGCTTGTAGCCTTGTATTTACTTTGATGCAAGTCAAGGTATCGTTGGCTACAGATAGAACGGGTGTGAGTGTATCTATTCCAACATGGGTGCTAAGCGTGTTGGTGCAATGATTCTGGCCTGTAACCGTAACATGAAAAAGACCTGCCACGCTCGTAAAAATACTGGATTGATTTTGGGTACTTCCGTCCGGTCTGGTCCAAGTATAAATGGCATTGGATGCGTTACTTTGTGCAGTGAGTGTAACTTGTCTTCGAAGACAGGTAATGGTATCAGAAAGTATCCGGAGTGTTGGTGCCAGGGTATCCTGATGGATAAAAACGGAATCTTCCCGAAAACAAAAATTGTCATTCGTCAATCTCAAAACATACCAACCTCCATTGGTTACAAGAGGAGATCTTTGATTGGAAATAAAGCCTGCCGGACCTCTCCATTCGATCAGGTTCGGATTTTCTACACTATTAAAAACAAGATTGGCAGATTGATCACGGCAATTGAGACTGTCCGAGGTCAATAAAAAACGAGGGCGAACCGTATCCTGAAATATGTTTACATCCAGCTCGGTAAAACAATCGCTGCGGTTGGTGACCTTCACTCTATAATTTCCTCCCCTTTGGATACTGAGATCCTTTTGTGTGCCCAGGATGCCTGTTGGATCGGACCACTCATAGCGCAAAGAATCATGAGAGGACTGAGCTGAAAGAACAATGCTGGTTTTTTGACAATCCAGGGTGTCTGTCACTACAAAGAGATCTGGTTTCCCAAGGTCAGGGAAAATATCAATTCGTAAAGAATCAGTACACCCGTTGGGATTGGTGGCCACGATAAGATAACTGCCCGGCGTTTTTACATACGGATTCGGAATGGTAGCGAAAAATCCCCCAGGACCACTTAGCACAAGATCACCTGTCACATTGACTGCATTTGCATTTAATTGGATGGAGTCCATGGTACAGCGCAATGTATCATTGGTTCCAGTCAAAACAGGTGTCAATTTATCTTCGACGACATCAAGGAATAGGATGGTTTTACAGTAGTTTTTTCCGGTTGCTTCCAATTGATAGCGACCTGCAGCATTCAAAATGGGTGAGGCCTGTGAAGAAGTAAAACCGAAGGGACCATTCCATAGAAATGAAATACCATTGGTATCCTTGTTTTGTACAACATTGACCACAGGACGTATGCAATTGATGGTATCTACTCCTGCTTCAATCGTTGGACTCAGGGTGTCTGCAACAATGAATCTGGTGATGGTATCTTTGCAGGCATTGTTGCCTATGACGGCAAGCCTGTACAGTCCAGGGATTTGGGTCACCAAAACATTTTGATTGTAAACTGTTCCACCCGGATCTATCCAGGTGTAATTGGCAAGAGGGTCATTGCTTCTGCCAATCAAGGTTGCGGTTCTGTTCTGGCAATTGATGGAATCAATGCTGGCATCTAAAATTGGTTTGAGTGTATCCACCACAATTTCAAATGCAAAACTGTCTTCACAAAAATTTTCTGAAAGAATATGGAGTTTGTATAATCCTCCTGTTTTGAACAGCCAGCCCGAACTATCGAATCTGAATGGAGTGGATGGTCCAATGATTGCAAAACTATCTTTTGCATTGAAATTTACAAGCCTCAAAATGGCTGAATCTTTGACACAATTTAAACTATCGGTCCTAAACAAAGCATTGGGTTTGTATTGGTCTTTGCCAATGCGAACTGAATCAAAACGAATGCATCCGGATGGAGTGGTGGTTTTCAAAACAAACCATCCACTGTCTGCGCTGACCAGTGAATCTCCAAGTTGATAGAGCTGATTGGGTCCGTACCATTCAAACTTTGTATTCAAAATGGATGATTTTGCAGAAAGTCTTGCTGTATCAATTTTACAATTGATATGATTAAATTGAATGTCTATTTTTGGATTTTCCGGACTTTCAATAATTCGGATAGAATCAATACGAATGCAATTGTATTCATCAGTGACCGTCACAATATACCAACCTCCTTCTGGAACCAGCGGGTCTTTTTCATCAGAAATAAAACCATTGGGTCCGGACCAGGAATAGGTAAGGTTAAATTGATTGCTGCTGGTGCGAATCAGTGCCAAAGTTTTACCACAACCAATCGTATCTTTCGTTGACAATGCAACATTGGGTGGTATTTTGTTTCCGGTGACTTCCACCGTAACGATTTTGCAACAATTGGGCAGCGGACTGCAAACGGTGAGATTGTAGGTACCAGGACCATCAATGGTCGGGCGGAGCGACTTATCTCCACTTACAATTTTACCGGGAGAAGCGGTCCATTGATAGGTCCATCCAGGTCCTTGCGAAGAATTGCTGGCATCCAATTCAAAAATATATTTATCACAGGTCACTTCTTCAGGTGTCTCAATTTCTGCAACTATGTTTATCACATCTAATTCAACGGTGTCCCTCACCTCGCATATTTTTTTAAGCACAAGATCATCGATCGCAAAATCATTACCTCCAGTACTGGTATTCAAATTGACAATGCAAATTTCAATGGTGGTATTGGGGCCTGAATTAAAATCTGCACCAAACTGTTCCCAGTTGCAGGGCGCTCCACTGGAGTTAAAAATATTTCCCACCCCTGCTCCATCCACAGAAATTTGCAATACTGGTGGTGAGGCAGGATGAACGGCTGTACACCAGGCAGTAAATTTATAATCCATGTCTGGCATTACGGTAACCTGCTGACACCAGACGTTCTGTAAGTTGGCAGCCCCATTCAACACCATCATATTGCCGCTTCCGGTGGTATGGTCACCGCATGCAGACCAGGCAGAGTGGCCCAATTGAGGATTTGTGATAACATCATAAGTACCTTCACAATCCAGGTATCCCGCCGCATAACAGGACATGGTACCGACTGTATAGTCGGTATAGAATCCTGAATTGCCTGCACTAAAATCACCATTGACAATCAGGTTGGTATTGTCCAGTCCCCTGGCCACCAGATAATAGGTCATGGGTCCAAATACAGTTGCCCGGGGGGTAAGGATCCGTGAATTGCTGAGGCCTGTGGTTGGTTCCCAATAGAATTCGGTGGGATTGCCCGTAATCCGGCCGTCCAGGGTGACTGCATCACCGGGTTTACAAACCAGTTTGTCCGGACCTGCCATGACTTGAAAGTTGCATTGTGCGAAGACACTCTCCACCAAGACAATATACATGCAGATAAATAAAAGAAGGTTTTTTAAAGCCAATCCATTGTCATTTTGTCCTGCAAATTTAATCATTTACGATCAAAAACCTCAAAATGACCAGTAGGTATAAAAAATGGCTAGATTTTGACCAAGAATCCCCCGAATCTACTTCACAATTAAAACGGGGCATTTGGATTCGCGCAAAATATATTCAGCAACAGACCCCATCACCAATCTACGCAAGCCTTTTCGTCCATGCGAACCCATGACGATCAGGTCTGCATTTTTATCTTCCGCTGCAGACATGATGGCTTCTCCTATGTCACTTCCTTCCGTAAAAATGACCTCCACTTCCACGCCAGGAAACTGGGCTATTAATTTGTCTTTGACCGTGCCCATCTGCTGAATGGCTTCTTCTTTAATTTTTAACATCAAATCTGTTGCCATGACATTGGTGGACAGCAGATGGCTACCCCCGTCAAACAAAAAAGGGTTGACCAGCACATGGATTAAAAACAATTTGCCACCCTGGTCCATGCTCATTCGAGCTGCTTTGTCCAGGGCTCTTTCTGCGAATTCTGAATGGTCATAAGGGCAGACAATGTTGCGATACATATATTCAATCTTAAAAGGTAAAATAAAATTTATGCTTTATTGACCACGTACTTCAGCACATCAAATGGAGTCACCAAGCCTTTTAGTTCCGTCCCTTGCACGACCGGAAGACAGTGGAAATAATTTTTAAGGAATACATCAATCGCTACTTCAATGCGGTCGTCTGGTTCCAATTTACCCAAACGGGTTACCATTAGCTGTTTGACCAAAGTATATTCCAGCTTCTGATCATCCTGAACTTCGATGTTGTTACCTCTTCCCAGAGAATTGGCGTACAACAGAAAATCAGATTTACTGATCAAGCCCACTAAATCCCTGAACAAAACCACCGGGATGTGATGGATGTGGTATTCATCAAATATTTTTTTAACCTTCAATAGATTGTCTTCGGGTGTAACGATAATCAGATCTGTAGTCATAATGCTGCTGACAGGTGCTTTTAAATCAATCATAATTCGAATAATTTTTAATTTCGCCACAAAATAAGTCGATTTTGTGATGATTCGGCTGATATTTATCATAAAATCCATTGAGTTTAATTTTTACTGAAATCAAATATAGAAGTGCCATCCACCAGCAATCACCAAAACATCCTGGATTCTGTATTTGAATCTGCCATAGATGGAGTGATTGTAATTGATCACCAGGGTATTATACAAAGAATAAACAAGAGTGCCTGTCAGCTATTTGGATATATAAAAGAAGAACTTCTATTCAAAAATATTCATGTATTGGTTCCATCGCCTCACCACGAACATCACAATCAATACATCCAAAATTATCTCCAAACGGGTGTTAAAAAAATCATGGGTATCGGAAGAGACGTTTATGGCAAAAGAAAGGACGGAACCCAATTCCCAATCAGGCTATCCATCAGCGAATTTAAAATCGCAGAAGATATTTTTTTCACAGGAGTCATCCACGATCAAACCGAACAAAAATTAACCGAACAAAAATTACAAGATTTAGCCCGCAATCTGGAAACTATGGTACAAGCGCGAACCAGCCAATTGCAGGAAACCATTCATCAACTCATTGCCACCAATAAAAATCTTGAGGAAGAAATTGACTACAGAAAAGTGGTTGAGAGGAAACTCATCAACCGGGAGAAAGAACTCATCGATTCACTGGAAAAAGAAAGAGATCTCGGCATTCTTAAATCCAGATTTGTTTCTATCGCTTCTCATGAGTTTCGCACACCGCTGGCCAATATTCTGAGTTCCATTTCTCTTGTCCACAAATATGACAGTCCTGAGCTTTTGGAAAAAAGAAATATTCACATTGAAAAAATAAAGAAAAATATTCATTACCTGAACGGAATACTCAATGAATTTTTAACCATTGCCAGAATCGAAGAAGGAAAATTTGAATTGAGATTGAATCAATTTAATATCGCAGAACTCATCGAAGACATTGTGGAAGATTTTAGTCTCTGGAAGAAAAAAGGACAGAAAATTATTTTCCGCTATGATAAAGATGCAGATCAGCTCAACTATTCTGATCCATCCTGTCTGAAACATATCTTACACAATATTTTATCAAACGCCATTAAATATTCCAATGATGATACTACGATTCTCATCGTTCTTGAAAAAAAGTTGAACGAATTTGAAATTATCATTGAAGACGAAGGAATCGGAATTCCAACCAATGAAATGAAACATATTTTCGATATTTTTTTCAGAGGAACCAATGTGCTGAACATTCAAGGAACAGGTCTTGGATTAAATATCGTCAAAAAATATTTGGACTCAATTGGCGGCCGGATCCGATTTCAACATCGCCAACCCAACGGAACAAAAGTGATTTTAAATTTACCTGAATATGTCAAAACGATCTAAAATACTAATCATCGAAGACAATGATGAGATGCGGGAGAATATCTCCGAGATCTTGGAACTGGCTGGTTATGAAGTTTATTCTGCATCGGATGGTTTGGGCGGAGTACAACAAGCCAGAGAGCACATCCCTCATTTGATTTTATGTGATATTATGATGCCCAATCTGGATGGCTTTGGTGTGTTAAAAATAAAAAATCAGGATGCAAATCTTAAGGACATCCCATTGGTGTTTCTAACAGCAAAAGCAGAAAAAGAAGATTTCAGGAAAGGAATGAATCTTGGAGCGGAAGACTATTTGATGAAACCTTTTGAAGATGTTGACTTATTGCAAATCATTGAATCAAAATTGGACAAATATTCCCGCCTAACATCAGTGACCAAAGCCAAAAAACTTGCTGCATTGGTCAAATTCAATGAATTCAAAAATCTACCCAAAGTAAAGGAGTTAATTGGAGAAACCATTAGCAAGGATTTTGGGAAAAAAAGTATTCTGTGGAATAATGAAGAATCCATATCCTCTTACATGTGGCTGGAAAAAGGGCTGGTCAAAGAAACCCTGGATACCGTAGGATTTAAAGAAATAATCATCGACATTGTCAATGACGGAAATTTTATCGACAACAGTTATTTGTTTAAAACCAATTACCGTTCCAAATGCGAGACGATGGAAGTTTGTAAAATAAAATTTATTTCCAAACAAAAACTGGAAGATATCATCGTCCAAGAAAATATGATGCAGGCCCTGCTGGAGCATAGCCTGACTCAATACCACGATATCTCCAGGAGATTGGCGGTAAATTCTTTTGGAAACGTGCGAGAAAAGATCGCTTATCACTTGCTGATTTTACATGATACTTTTCGCCATGAGCCCATCCGAATGAGCAGGGAGGATCTCGGTGCATTTTGTGGTATGGCCAAAGAGACTTTAATCCGCACCCTGGCAGAATTCAAAGAAGATCAATTGATCGAAACCGATTCAAAGTCTATTATCATTCTCAACTTGCGGGCTCTGGAAAATATTATTGATTAAGTATATCATGCATTAGAGATTCTATTGCTTTCAAAAATGGCTTCAAATTGAATGCTTTTTAAATGATTTGATGGACCGTTTCGATTTCACAACCAACTCTAATCCATCATTCGGATTAAAATATTATTGAGTGGCTGTTTTGCTAATGGTATAACCCGCACCTTGTAAGAGGAATTCGTGCGAATTTGGCACATGCCCTTTGGAGATGTAATAAGTTCTGGAAGAGTCATTGGGCGCAAAACAGGTCCGAGAATATCGGTTGAAATATGCTTCAATGCTGTAATCATCGGATACTTCAGGATTCATACCTATCACATTTTTATCACCCTCCATCTTTTCAAAATCCTTCACAAGCTGAATCTTTTCCTGGTCGCGAGAAGGTATGTTTCGAATCAGGAACAATCCGGTCAGTTCCAACAAAAGAACGAACCATAAGGCATTTTGAACATACTTGAATTTTGGTTCAATCCTATTCATGATACCTCTCCAGACCTCCTGACAAAGTAAAGCAAGCCCCAAAGCAAAAAATATTAAACCTGGTGTGATGTAATGAGAATATTGCTTCATACTAATCATAATTGGCAAAATACCGCTCAATGCAACTGCCATTAAAACAGCATATCCCCGATCAGACGGTAAGTACTTCGAAAATTTGAACCGAACCAATATCCCAAAAACAATTGTAAGAATTACAGGAAGGATGGACTCCCTCAAAAACCAAATCACAATTTGAAATCTGTTTGAAACAGTTGTCTCATTGGCCAAACTGTCCAGCACCTGGATGGTCAGATACTTATTGAGAATACTATCTACTGCGTTTGGAAAAATAAAAGCAGTCAGAACAAATCCAAAAACGATACCAAAGACCAATGCCAATGATTCTGTCACCATGGCCCATAAATTCCGTGTATTGGAGAAAACAAAAAACCAAAATGGAATGCTCCACACAAAAAGTGAGACAAAACCCTTGCACATAAATCCTCCAAATATAGTGAATCCCACCAGCAAGATCCACCACCAATTTCTTTCCACCCTAAAGCGGAGATAAAAATAAAAAGAGGCGCACAGAAAAAAAGACATGGTGTTCTCAAGCATGTTGGCACAGACAGACCAAGCTACTTTGGGCATTAGCATTAAAAACAACACGGGCAACCAGGCCATTGAGGCATGCGGAGATAACATTTTCCAGATCTTAATCTGCCAAAAGGCTATTCCAAGAAAAACAAGTAGAGAAAATATTCTTTCGTTGTAAAAACAATTGTCGCAAAAGCTAAAAAAAATACTTTGCAAACCCATCATCAATGGTGGATGCTCGTGAAATACCACTTTTGGATCGCCACAAAATTCAAGATACCAAAAACTACCTATGCCGTCTGCCAGATTTCTCGACAAAACCGCATAGATGATTCCATCCATAAACATTCCCTCCCGAATGAGGTTTGGTCCAATCATGGCAATGCCAACTACCAAAACCAACATAAAGCCAATCAAAGTCATGGGTGGCGAAGACTTCCGCATTTTTAGAAATTCTGATACTCTCATATTTACTTAGACAAGTATTTTTTTTCATTCAATATCCGGGAAATGGCAAGTGCGATGATATCAGCAGTGTGATCCCAACTAAATTGTTCTCTATGAATTCTGCCAAGGGCTATCCGATGGCTGTGATCTTTCTCCTGATAAAACTGACTCATGCTATTCGCCATATCCGTTGGATCATCCGGATTAAAGACAAAGGCTCCCGGACCTGCCACCTCCGGTAGCGAAAAGCGGTCTGACACCATCACAGGTACATCGCAATAAAGTGCTTCCAGAACCGGCACTCCAAATCCTTCCAAATAAGAAGGCATGATCAGCGCCTCTGCTGACGCTGTTATTTCCGAGAGTTCTGCTTTTTCCAAATAATTCAGATGAATGATATCATTTCTGTAGGGTGATTGAGAAATGGTTCTTTCCAATTCCCGATTCATCCAGGCTTTTCTGCCGACAAGTAACAATTTGATATCACTAAATTGACGGTTCTTAAATATCGTAAATGCCTTTACCAGATTTACTAAATTCTTTCTTGGATGCATTGCGCCTACAAATAATAAATAAGGTGCACCATGACTTACCCTGGCGCGCACTTTTTCTCTTTTGTCAAGAGAAATTGCATGAAACTCATCTTTACAACCGTTGTAAGCAAGCAGAATTTTTTCAGAGGGTACATGCAATTGTTGGATGATGTCATCCTTTGTTGCCTGAGACACCGCAAATACAAGGCTGGCTTTACGCATAAATTTGGGTACAAAATACCGATAATAATTGCGCACGGTCCAGGAAATTTGATCTGGGTAATGCAGATAAGCCAAATCGTGAAAAACCATTAGCTGTGGTATATTTGCAGCAAGACTAAGGTACCCATCTGGAGAGAGAAACAAATCAACCTCATGATTTTTTAGAAATCGTGGTACAGACCATTCAAACCAAATCCACCACAATAGCGGATGTCTGGCGGGAGGATACAAGGTATGCCAGCTTACATTTTTTCCACATTCCGGTTTTTTAGAAATATTTCGATCCGTCAATAGTAAAAATTCATGTTCCGGAAAACGAACGGATAATCTCCTTATCAACTCATAACTGTACCAACCTATCCCCTCCAATTGATCAGGCAGAATAAACCTCGCGTTAAATGCTATTTTCATATTGCAATTTTCGGGACCCACATTTTCATCGTAACTTTACCCGAAGAGGTAAAGATAATGAGTGTTCACAAAACCGACGTACTGATCATTGGCACAGGGATTGCAGGTTTATCCACCGCCATTCAAACTGCAATTCGAAGACCCGAATTGAGCATTGTTTTGGTGTCCAAGTCCAATAAAGAAGAAACCAACACCCGATATGCCCAGGGTGGTATTGCAGCTGTTTGGGATTTGTCAGAAGATGATGCTTCTAAACATATTGCTGATACCAAAGATGCCGGAGACGATCTATGCAATCCTGAGGTAGTCAACATTGTCGTGAACGAAGGCCCAGAACGGGTGAAGGAGTTGATCGAATGGGGTACACGGTTTGATAAGAATAAAATGGACCACTACGATCTGGCCATGGAGGGTGGCCATTCTGAAAAAAGAATTCTCCATTTCAGAGATCTGACCGGCGCAGAAATTGAACGGGCATTGCTTGAAAAATGTCTTGAGTTTTCGAACATCAAAATCCTGGAACATTATTATGCCATCGATGTCATCACCCAGCACCATTTGGGATATACGGTGACCAGGGTCATGAAAGACATCCAGTGCTACGGAGTGTATTTGCTCAACCTTCAGAATCTGAGGGTAGAAACCCATTTGGCCCGATTAATTGTACTCGCCACCGGGGGCGCTGGACAAATTTACAAGGCCACGACCAACCCCACGATTTCTACAGGGGATGGTATCGCCATGATGTACCGTGCCAAAGGACATGTAGAAAATATGGAGTTTGTCCAGTTTCATCCCACTTCACTATTTAACCCAAAAGGAGAAAATCCATCCTTTTTAATTTCCGAAGCCGTGAGGGGTTTTGGAGGAATTCTAAAAACAAGGGATGGACAGGAATTTATGCACAAATACGACCATCGATTGTCGTTGGCGCCAAGAGACATTGTCGCAAGGGCCATCGATTCTGAAATGAAAGCCCGAGGCGAAGACTACGTCTGTCTGGATTGCAGACATTTGGACAAGAACGCTTTTATTGAGCATTTTCCTACCATTTACAACAAATGTGTTTCCATTGGGATTGATCCATTGGAGGAGATGATTCCTGTGGTGCCTGCCTGCCATTATTTTTGCGGAGGCATCATGGTAGATCCGAATGGACACACCAATATTCAAAATCTTTATGCCTGCGGGGAGAGCACTTCTACCGGCTTGCATGGCGCCAATAGGCTGGCATCCAATTCACTGCTGGAAGGTGCTGTTTTTGCACATCGCATTGCAAAAGACATAGCAGAAAATATAGATCAGGTACAACTCAAAACAGGAATTCCGGAATGGGATGCAGGCGGAACGACAGATCCAAAAGAAATGGTCTTAATCACCCAAAGTATAAAGGAACTTAAAGAAATCATGTCCTATTATGTCGGAATCGTTCGCTCCAATGTGAGACTCAAGAGGGCGCTGGATCGATTGCATTTGCTGTACCAGGAAACTGAAGAATTGTATCACAATACGACGCTTTCACCTCAATTGTGCGAACTGAGAAATCTAATCACAAATGGATATTTGGTGGCAAGAAGCGCTTCGATAAGGAAGGAAAGTCGCGGCTTGCATTTTACCACCGATTATCCGGAAAAACATCCTTTTACACAAGATACTTTACTGTAAACGGGCTTGAGGTTAAATGCACCTTTATTGCAATGAGCATTTCACTTTGCAAAGAAAAATCAGTTCATTTCGGCCACTCCAACTTTGAAATAATTTCATATTCAAATCCTTTTTGCAGCAGATACTGAACGCATTTCTGTTTCTTGATCCTTACATCGCTGTCAGTAAGACCCTTGAATTTTTTCAAACCCAATTCTTGGCAAAGGTCCACATATTCATCTTCAGGGATTTCTTCCATTGCTTTCTCAATCAGGCCGTTATAAATATGGTATGATTTCAAAAGATTGGTTATTTTAATTCTGCCCCAATGGTTGATTCTGAATTTGCCGCGGGTCAGGTTTTTTGCAAATCGCTCCTCATTGATCCAATCGTTATGAATAAATTCAAGCATCAGCTCATCCTGCCATTCTTTGGGAATTTTTAACTCCCACATTTTTTGTTCAAACTCCTTCTGACACCGATCGCGGTATTGACAAAATTTGAGAAGCTTTTCCCTGAAAACATCCTTTCCAGAAAACATTTCCGATTTCATGGCTCCATCAGGTATTTTTCGATCGCTTCAGAAATGTCCGCTTTGGAATCATGGGTGATTACTTTGAAACCCTTGCTTTTTGCGGCCAAGGTATTTTCTTCTTTGTCATCAATAAAAAGACAATCTTCAGCAGAAAAAGGTATCATACTCAGTACCTGCTCATAGATTCTCAATTCAGGCTTTCTCATGCGCAACTCGTGAGAGAAAAACAACTGTTGAAAACAGGATACAAAACGTTGGTATTGATTTGTACGGTGCATCATGCTCTGCACCTTCCGCAGATGGGTGATATTGGTGTTGCTCAAAAGGTACAATGGATATTGATCGGAAAGTTTCTCCAGAAATTGAAGTCGCTGCTCCGGTAAATCTAAAAGCATTGCATTCCAGTGACGAACATAGATATCTCCATCCAGGACCATTTTGGATCTTCTTTGTAGTCTATTGAAGAATGCATCCTCCGAAATTTCACCTCGTTCAAATGGGTAGAAAACCTGTTGCCAAACATCCTCAATCCTTGCAGGATCTAATATTTCCTGGTAAGCGGACCATGTTTTTTCTTCATCCAAATTGAGCAATACGCCCCCAAAGTCAAAAATAATACATTTAATTTCTGTTTCCATTGGCGCAAAGATACGATTATTGAGTTTACAGCCTCCTAGCTCTTGCCCACAACAACATACTCCCACCAAAGTGGATGGATGAGAAGAGTGTTGAATAATGAAACAACAATAAATAGAACAGAAAAGAGAATCTATGGTATATTTGCTACTTAACCAATTTATAATTCAAGTGCACCAATTGTTTGCTCGTATTTTAAGAAAATTGACATGCTTTATGACATATTTCTGCTTACTCGGGTGGATTCCATTTTTTGGATGTTGTCAAATTGAAAAAACTGACTCAAGACTTCCAAATTCCGTTGGCGATATCCTCTTTGACAGTTTGCTGGATAATAAGGAATTCTTCCTATGCAACGAGAAAGATATCATGCAATATCACAACAACGAAAAAGGATTGGAATACAAAGATGAAAAATGGGCCATCCTTCAGGAATTTGAGAAAAAATATCACCATGAAATTGATAGCAGTCAAAATGGATTGATTCGGGTGCGATTTGTAGTCAATTGCAAAGGGCAGACGGATCGCTTTAGAATCATTGGTATGGATGAATACTATCAAGCTAAAACTTTTAATACACAAATTACAAATCAATTATTGGATATTTGCAAGAATCTGGATGGTTGGCTACCAAAAAAATTGGAAGACGTGGAGATGGATTACTACCAATACCTGATATTTAAAATTGTAAATGGACAGCTCACCGAAATAATGCCCTGACATGAGATGGATTGGTTTTATATTTATCTTACCTACTCTACTTTCAAGCCAGTCTCCAAACTGCAACGTATATCTATACAACAAAGATACAGCACAGTACAAAGCCTGCAAAATGGTGGAGTCCGTTCCGTTCTATCAATACTCAAGATCCTATCAAGAGCGGTTTGACAGTGCGCTTATAATATGTCCTTACTTCGCTTATGCTTACTCTGCAAAATCAACGGCCTATTTAAAAAGCGGAGATTTTATAAACTGGAAATTTCTGATTGACAAAGCAGTCCAATTTGACAGTATTTATCTGGACTATAGAGCGTGGTGCAGATATCAGTTTTTTAGAGATTACAAAGGTGCCATTCAGGACATCGAGATACTGGAAAAAAGGTCGAAATCAAAAGAAATTGGCTATTCCGCCGGGGGAGAATATCACCTTCTTGTTGCAAAGGCAATGTGTTATAGCGCCTTGAATCAAAAGCACAAAGCCATTGAAATACTTGAAGATTTGCTTTCGGATACGAATTATCTGGTGGGTCAATATGATTACTATCAGCTTGCAGTGAGCTATTTTCAAATAAATGACTACGAGAAGGCGTGGCATTATTGTGTGGAACAAAATAAAGTGTACGAGTTGGCTGAAAGTAAATATTATATGGCCAAAATTTCCAAACTAAAAGGTAAGCAGTTGGAATATTCAAATCTAAAAGCAGAAGCAATCAGATTGTATCAAAAAGAAAGCTACCTTTTTGATCCTTACACCGAACATTTCAACAAAGTATATTATAAAACGATTCTAAATCTATGACAGCATAAAATGAAAATATAAAAATAATTGAACAATGAGCAAGATTCATTTAATGGAAAATTATGGGACTTTGTCAGAAACGATCAATGCCCTACAAAAAATCGGATACACCATGGATTTTAACATCCGGGAAGCTTGCCTTGTCTGTCAACAAGCAGGAATTGAAATGTCTGCAGAGGAATTTAAAATTGACAAAGTGTATCGTTTTGAGGGATCCTCCAATCCAGATGATCAATCGATCCTTTATGCGATCTCTTCCGAAAAATATCAAATAAAAGGTGTTCTGGTCAATGGATATGGCATATCGGCAGAAGATTTTCCCTCAGAATTGGTGCGCAAACTGAATACTCACGCCAATCAGGAGAGCAGACAGGATGAATAAAATAAGCTCCTTATTCTTGATACTTCTTGGAATCAGGATAATTTCCCACTCCATGGATGCTCATCCGGGGATAGGCCTGGTCATCGATCGCGCCGGAAATATCTATTACACCGATTTGAAAAATATTTGGAAACAATCTCCGGATGGTCGAAAACGGATTGTAGTAGAAGGAGTTCATTCTCACGAACTGTATATGGATTCAGAGGATCAATTGTATGGAGAACATTTGTGGTATAAACCAGAAGAAGATCAATTTTACCAATACCATTGGTGTCTTCAAAACAATGGAAAACTGACCCTATTATAGGATACATTGGAAGCATATACTCGTCCCAAATCATTTTCATTTACAAGAGATAAAGAAGGGCGGATGTATTGGTATGAAGCAAGTGTTGAAAAAGACAGCGTTTACTTTATACGGAAAGATACATCAGGTCAAACAATGACTTTTGCCTCGGGTCAATTCAGAGACATCCGGTGGATGTTTTGCCACCCTATGGGATCTGTGCATTTTCTGGATGGAAATGATTTATACAAGATTGAACCTGATGGACAATTCACCCTCCTTGCGAAAGAACTTTGTATGCACAAACAATGTCCCGACACAAGCGACAAAAAGCACAGTGTATTTGGGATATGGTGGGATGATCAAAACAATATCTACGCTGCAATCTATGAGGACCGCTGCATTCTACAAATTACTCCAAACGGAGAATTCCATCCAATCTACCAATCAACGGATGGGTTCCCGATCAATGGCTTATTCGATCACCAAAAACAATTGTGGATTTTGGAAAATGAAGAGATTCGGAAAATTGATTTTAAAATTCCATCTTCAGGACCTGATATTGTTCGCAAATATGATACTTCATATCTATTATTGATTGGGGCTGTTGTCCTACTCGGTATTACTGGATGGCTTATTCAATATTTTTTCCATCAAAGAAAATCCACCCATTAAAACCAATGAAATTTTCCATTTGAAAATTCTAAAATAACAAACCAAGTCTCGGGTCATCTTGTTTGCAAGAAGTAATTCTTACCATTTGGCCAAATTCCATAACTTTTAAACGAACCAGCGATTGTATTAAAATATGAAAAAACCGAAATTCATTCTGCACAATACAAAAATGGTGAAACTGAAAACCCTTTTTCTTTTTCCATTTTTGGTTGTTTGCCTTGGGTCGACACTGGAGGCTCAAACGATCCCATCCGCTCAATTTATTGGAATCAATCCAAGTGTGACGTTAGAACCCTTTTATGAAAAAGGAGAGCTTGATGTAAATATAGCTCCTTTTGTTTATCAGCGAAGTCTTGGTGCCAGAATGGACTTGCGTATGGGTGCTTTGGTCAATCTTGGTATCCGAAAAAAAGGCAATGGCATTAGTCATTTTGGCGTTGAAACTGCGCTGCCATGGTTCCTCAAAAAGAAATCAGACAAAGCTCAAAATTCGATGGGTTTCTATCTGGCGCCGATCGTCAGCCTTTCCAGAAATCTCATGGAAGAGCACAATAATCTTGGCTTCTGGGTGGAACCTGGATATCATTTGTTGTTTGAATCAGGGTTTGCCATTTCATTTGGAATTCAGACAGGAGGCACCTACTTTGTGTTTGACACTGGTCAAAAAGAATGGAAAAGTCATTTTGGGATCAAGGTCATACTTGGACTTTGGTTATAGAGCTTTGTCCTCAATAAAATTACCATCTCATGATTTACGGCACTAGAATCTCATTAAAACCTGCAACGAGAAAAGATAAATCAAAAATATATGAATGGCTGGTATACTCCAATCTATCAAAAGAAATGTTTGGACCTCCCAAATACCCAGATTGCCCTGCTCCAAGTTGGGAAGAGTTTGATGAAGATTATCTGGATCATTATTTTGATGACTCCAAACCTACAGAAGGCCGATGTTATATCATTCTGCGGGATGATCTGGAAATTGGTCAAATAAACTACAACCATATTGATCCGGAGAGCCGGACCACCGAACTGGACGTATGGCTTTCTGATAAAAAGTACACTGGTAAGGCTTATGGGGTTGAAGCCATAGGGCTACTTTGTGATTATTTATTCCGCTCATTTGGATGCCAAATATTCTATCTTGCTCCATCACAAAGGAATGCCAAGGCCATAAGAGCCTACCAAAAAGCTGGTTTCGAACCAATGCAGAAACAACCGGATCATTTTATTCCTGACTATTCTGATTCGATCCTTCTGCAAAAAAAAATAAAATAAATCGATGAATTGGGATATGAGTTCAACATAACTTGAGATTGCCATTGTCAGCAGTAGCCTTGCAATTGGGTGCATTTTACCGGGGCATTTCGAAGATCGGACTTCCTATTTACCCAAATTGGCCCAATTTATTTTTGCGCTCCTTTTCCTTCCTGGTCTAAGCTTATTTTTAAACAGATCAGCGGCTTAGACCGTATATACCATACCCTTGAGCACAGTTCTCTCTATGCACAAAATCCTTCATTCAAGAAACAATATCAATGAATGGACAGGACAACCTGAGGACAAGTACTGCGCATCCAGAAAATAGGATGAGAACATATTTGAAGAAAAAAATGGAATTTGAGCAAATATTTAGAAATTTCGGAGTTAAAACAAAAATTTTGGCCCGATCCATTGAATTTGACTTATCTTTTGGCTTTGTAAATCAGAAGCCGTTTTCCAATGGCCATCCAGCTTATGAAAAATGGTTTATCTAAGTGATTATATACCAAGTTATTCCAATCCAAATATGATAAATTATGAAACTAGGTGCTTTTTCAATCAGTCTTAATGTCAAAAACCTGCAGGTTTCCAAACAGTTTTATGAGAATCTAGGATTCACAGCCATTGCAGGAAAACTTGAACAAAATTATCTTATTTTAAAAAATGGCAACGCTCTGATCGGACTATTCCATGGGATGTTTGAAGGAAATATGCTGACCTTTAATCCGGGTTGGGATGAGAGTGGCAATGCAGTGGACCCATTCGATGATGTCAGGTCAATCCAAAAAGAGTTAAAATCCAAAGGAATTATCCCTAAACCTGAAGTAGATGAGGGTACTTCCGGTCCTGGATATATTTCCCTGATTGACCCGGATGGCAATCCAATTCTAATTGATCAGCACCGGTGATTTTTTCTCATTGATCCAATCCCTGCCCTCTATCTATTTGTTTAGCTACAAAATCTAAAAAACTTAAAATTATTAAAGCCGCTCAACAAATTGATCGCTTTTTAGAGGCATTTGAAGCCAATCAGCCACCGCCCTCAAAACATAAGGTATTAGAATTCTGATTGGAAATATTTTTGTTTGAATCCTGATGAATTCACTATTTTTAGGCAAAATCTACAATAACCAGCTGGGTGAGTTCAATCTTTGAAAATTATATTTTTAAATTTCAGATGGCCATTAATACCCCATGCAAATTTTTATTCCTCCAATCGTGTCTGGTCATGGTGGCCTTTTATTGTCAGACAAAATCACTTTATGCGCAGGATTTGACTACTTACCCAAAGATTGTTCAGTACAATGACTCCATACAAATCGAGCTTTGGGCAAAAGATTCAGCCAATGGTTTTTCCATCCTCAAAGAATTAAAACAAGGGTTTTCAAAAAAAAGAAATGAAACGCTTTCAATCGCATTGGAAATTTTAGAATTTCGTTATTTAATGCTCATAGGTGTTCGGCATGACAGTCTTTTGACAAAACTGAACCTTTTGCTTCAAAATGCCGAATGCAAGAAAATTCCAGGCTTGAACGCAGATGCATTGCAGGCTGCCGGCCATTACTATTGGGAAGGCAAATCCCATGGAAAAGCAATTGAATATTATCTATATGCCAACCAAATTTATTCAAAATTGAGTCTGGCAGAGTATCCTCATAAAATTGATCATCTTAAGGAACTTGCCAATAAATTTTATTTCTACACCGATTATACTACCGCAAAGAATTACTTATTGGAATTATTTGATCTTTACCCCAAAGATCAAATGAACAAGCATATTTCAAATATCAATACCCTCGGATTGTGTTATTTCCATCTCCAAAAATATGATTCCGCAGAATACTATTTGAACGTAGCTGAAAACATTGCCGCTCATTCAAAGGAAGAAGCATGGATAGGAATCATTAGTGGCAATAAGGCGCAAATCTATTTTTATCAAGGAAAACAAGCGCTGGCGCTACCATTGTTTGAAAAAGACGCAGCCTTAAGCTTGAAGAAAAAGAACAACCAAAGTGCTGCTCTATCCCTGACATCCTGCGCTGCCATTTATTTGGATCAAAAAGAAAATGAAAAAGCATTGAAAACAGCCATCCAGGCAAAGCAAATTATCGATCAAAAAATCAATAAAACAGACTATCATTTTATTTCAAAATCCTACCCTACCCTTGCGCGTATTTATTCTATTCACGGAAAAGTGAATGAAGCTTATCAAATGATTGATTCTGCCTTACTGGCAAAGGACAGTCTCACCAAACAAAAAAATCTTCTTTACTTAATGGGTGCCCAGCATAAAGTAAATGCCGAGAAACATCTGTATGAATTGCTGAACAAAGAAAACGAACTCTCCAAACAAAAACTAATTCGAAACGGTTTGTTATTCGGTAGTCTTTCATTTCTATTGATGTCTGCTGTTCTGTTTCTTCAGCGCAATCGCATTAAGAAAGAAAAGGCAAGGACCGAAGAATTGCTCCTCAACATCCTACCTGAAGAAGTGGCCAACGAACTGAAGGAGAAAGGAAGTGCAGAAGCCAAAATGTACGATGAGGTAACTGTGATGTTTACAGATTTTAAAGATTTCACCAAAATATCAGAAAACCTAAGCCCACAAGAACTGGTGGCGGATATCCATTCATATTTCGAAGCTTTCGACAAAATCATTTCTAAGTATCCCATTGAAAAAATAAAAACAATCGGCGATAGCTATATGTGTGCAGGTGGATTGCCCATCAGAAACCAATCGCATCCGGTTGATATCATACATGCTGCACTCGAGCTCCTGGAATATGTCAGAAATCACCAAAGAAATTCAAATCAAACTTATAACATCAGAATTGGTGTCAATACAGGTCCGGTTGTAGCAGGCATTGTAGGTCTTAAAAAATTTGCCTATGACATCTGGGGAGACACGGTTAACATTGCTTCCAGATTGGAATCTACAAGCGATGTTGGTAAAATAAACATCAGTGGGGTCACTTATGAGTTGGTCAAAGACTATTTTCATTGCACATACCGGGGAAAAGTAGAAGTAAAAAACAAGGGGATGATAGACATGTATTTTGTTGAAGGGAAAATAGTTCCTTCATCAGTTGGTTCTCGTGAAGACTGAACATACAGAACATTTTCAGGTATGAATTAAAATGATTGTACCATATATGTTGGTAAAATTTACAAAAATAAAATATGGCTTTGCAGGAAGAATTTGAAAAACAAGGTCTCTGGTTATTTAGGTACAGAGGTAGTTTACCCATCCTTTTGCTTGTAATTGGCACCCTGATGTATGTTCGTACAGTGTTATACCCCAATCACTTTATCCTCACCGGGGGACCTTATGAAACTTATTATGGATATTTTTGCATTTTGGTTAGTTTGCTTGGTTTGTATATCCGGGTGATTACCATTGGATTTGTTCCAAAAAATACCTCAGGCCGAAATGTGGCCATTCAGGTAGCGGACCAACTAAACACTTCTGGTATGTATTCTGTGGTAAGACACCCATTGTATCTTGGCAACTTTTTTATGTGGTTGGGACCGGCCCTTATGTGCGGTCAACTATGGTTTATCATCGCCTTCGTACTTGTCTATTGGCTATATTACGAAAGGATTATGTTTGCTGAAGAGCAATTTTTACGGGGTAAATTTGGCGATGAATACTTACAATGGTCGCTTAGAGTACCAGCCTTTATTCCTGCTCTCTCCAAATACAAAAAATCAAACCTCAATTTTAGTTGGCGGAAGGTCTTGAGACAGGAAAAAAACGGTTTGGTTGCGATCTTTTTAATCTTTGGATTTTTTAATGTTCTAAAAGTATATTTTTCGAAAAATGAGGAATTCAATTTTTTACTCATTGGATTGGCTGTTTTTAGTTTCATCCTTTACCTCATTTTAAAGTACTTAAAAAAATATACAAGCCTCCTTCAAGACAAGGGGCGCTAAAAATAAAGTATCTTTCCCAAAACTTTTTAACATAATTATTTTCTGAATAAATGTCATTTATCTATCTTTACCAAACAAATTAAATACTCATATCATGGAAATCATTTATTTTCTAATCATTGGGGCCATCTCAGGATGGCTTGCAGGGCAATTTTGGAAAGGATCTGGATTTGGGCTTCTAGGTAATATTGTGGTAGGAATCATTGGTGGATTCCTGGGAGGATATATCGCTGGGCAAACTGGTCTGGGCGGAGGTGGAATGTTGTGGCAAATTATCATATCTGCCGGAGGAGCCTGGCTCTTGCTGTTTGTGATCTCCTTGCTTAAAAAATAAAACCCGTCTCTTTTCAAAAAGATTGATGTTCCCATTTTATATTTTGTAACTTCTTATTCTTCAGAAGTGAATTACGCTACAATGACTCGGCCGATTGTAATTTACCCATCATATTGTTTTGTATTCTGCTGTTTAGTCTATAAACATGAATAAGAAAACTGATTCCATACTATATCTTAGTTGTTTCTATTCCCCTGCTCTTGCCTTTAATCAACTACAACGACGGTCCGATTCTATGCGTCTCGGTTATTTTTATATGTTGATTCCATCGATCGCTTATACTTCAATGTACATTTTTCTAACGATCGCCGAAGGTGCCCCATCTGTTTTTACTCCCTGGCTTAATATCCCAAAAGAAAATTACTATGCTTACAATCGGTTTTTGTTGGCTCCAAGTTTGTTCCTTGGCTGGTTATCAAGCTCTGCCATTATTCAAGTACTTGCCTTTGCAAATCAAGGAAAAGGAAGTTTCGAACAGACACTTCCTGCTGTAGGACTTGCCATCAGCGTGGCGATGTGGGGAGGATTGATCCACGATCTTCCCATGAGTATACTAAGTGCATTGGGTGTCATTGATGCCCGTCAGCACGAGATCGATATGAACTCACCGACCCTATTCAGAACCCTCCTTTGGATTTGTTATTCCATCTATTTAATTTATTTCCTGATCCTATTTACTTTAGCGATTCGGGTGGTACATCAAATGGGTTGGATAAAAAGTATATGGATAGGAGTTGTCGGATTTGTCCTCTTTCAAACTATTTTTTTCATCTTTTATCGCTGACCACCAATTAAGTCTTCTATGTTTAAATATTTAATGCTAATTTTTATCGTCTTACACTCATTCATTCACTTGCTTGGATTTGTCAAGGCCTTCCAACTTGCACAAGTACCACAACTCAGCAAGGAAATTTCAAAGACAATGGGAATTCTATGGTTATTGGCCTTTGTCCTTTTTGTCATGGCTGCTTACCTAATTCTAATGCAATATTCTTTAAGCTGGGTTATCACTGCTGCAGCAATTTTGGTTTCTCAGATTTTAATCTTTTCTTTCTGGAGTGATGCCAGATTTGGGACCATTGCCAATGTCATCGTATTGTTGCTTGCAATCCAGCGATATGGTTCCTGGAATTTTAATCAGCTCTATCAAAATGACCTATCAAACCAACTAATTCAGCAAAGAGCAATTGACTCTTCCATTATAGAGGAAAACGACTTATCACAACTTCCAATCCCGGTTAAGAATTACTTGATCAAATCGGGAGTCATCGGAAAACCAAAAGTGAATTATTTCAAGGTGAAATTTAAAGGACAAATCCGAAAAAATGATCAATCTGAATGGATGCCATTCACCTCTGAACAATACAACTTTATGAGACATCCTACCCGCCTGTTCTACATGAAAGCAGAAATGAAAAATATGCCCGTGAACGGGTATCATTGTTATAAAAACGGCCTGGCATCCATGGACATCCGTCTATTGTCACTCATTCGGGTTCAATACATGGAAGGAAATGAAATGAACGAGGCAGAAACAGTCACCTTCTTCAATGACATGTGTATAATGGCACCAGCTACACTGATCGATTCAAGAATTAAATGGCTTGAAATTGAACCATTGAAAGTGAAAGCTTCCTTTACCGTCCACAAGATCAGCATTGAAGCCTGGTTATATTTCAATGAGATGGGAGAACTCATCAATTTCTCATCCAACAATCGGTACAATGCGGATGCCGGTAGAAAGCTGGAATGGTGGACTCCCATTAAAAACTATAAATCTTTCAACGGCTTCCGATTGGCAGAAAACGCAGAAACGATCTACAGCTATCCAGAAGGAGACCAATGTTACGGGCAGTTTACCCTGACCCATATTGAATACCATTAAATCTTTCTTAGTGAAAATTATATCCGAAATGAATGTACCTTCCAAAAAGAGACCATCACCGTATGGTTCTGTAAAATTTAAATCTGTTGAAGAATATCATGCTGCTCATCCTCACGAAATACAAGTCATTCTCAAAGAATTGCATTCTGCCATCCAACAAATTCTACCTGATGCCATAGAACTGATTAGCTACAACATGCCTGCTTTTAAAATGAAAGAAATCCTAATTTATTATGCTGTCAATAAAAACCACATCGGATTATACCCGACACCTGGCCCGATCATAGCATTACAAGATGAGCTAGCAGATTTCAAAACTTCAAAAGGCGCTATTCAGTTTCCCATTCATCAAGCTCTGCCTATTGCGCTGATTCAAAAAATAGTGAGGATAAGGCTTCAGCAATACTTTGAAAAAATAGAGAAATAATTTGGGTATAACTTATCTACATACCTCCGGATGACACAGTACAAAGCTCAACAGGCCCTCACACTGAGTACCCCTTGATTCAAAATTAAAACCAAGCTTCCAATCATGGGATAGTGATTGGAAATTTTTAAAGTGCTTTAATTGAAATTTCTGTTGTATTGCCGCTTGTGGGGAAAATCCAGTCTCAGTTGATTGCCTCGTTTAAACTAGGCAGCCTCGAAAATCGATTTAGGGCCTGAATATGTGATCCAAGAGCTTTGAAAAAACTTTTGGTTTCCATATACGGGACATCATATTTTTTGCAAATTGGTTTTACGATTCTGGAAATGGCTGGATAATGAACGTGGCATACATTTGGAAACAGATGGTGTTCAATTTGATAATTCAAACCTCCGAGATACCAGGTCAAGAATCGATTCGAGGGAGCAAAATTGACTGTTGTATTCATCTGATGAATGGCCCAGCTTGTTTCAATTTCATTGGCATCGTTGGGTAAGGGATGCGCAGTACCTTCTACTGTATGAGCCAATTGAAAAACCACCGTTAGGATCACACCTGCCACCGCATGCATCAACAAAAATCCCACGACGACATGACTCAGTGGAACGGAAAAAATAAAAATGGGAAGTAATATTAAAATGCCAAAGTAAGCCAATTTGCCAGCGATAATCTTCAATAAAACCATTAGATTATTCAATCTGGAATTTTTATTAACACCATCGCGAATGTATCTGGCAAATTGCAAAAAATCTTTAAAGGTAGACCAATACAAAGTCATTATGGAATACAATGCAAAAGCATAAATAAATTGGAAGCGATGAAACCATTTTGGCTGAAAGTGTGGTGTTAGCTTTATAATCGCTTTATCCGCAATATCATCATCTACGTGTGCAATATTTGTAAAAGTGTGGTGCAAAACATTGTGTTGCAATTTCCAGTTAAAGATAGAGCCACCCAATAAATTAAGCGTATAACCCAACCATTTATTGACTTCTGGATTTTTGGAATAAGCACCATGATTGGCATCGTGCATTACACACATACCAATGCCTGCCATCGCAATACCCATGAGTACCCAAAGTAAATTGCTGATCAAAAAACCAGGGTTTAATAAAAGTATGGCCAGAAACGGAAATATATAAAGTGCCATCAGGACAATTGTTTTGACCACCATGGCAGAGTTGTAATTTTTAGACAGTTTATTCGAACGAAAATATTCATCCACCTCCTTGCGGATGGAAGAAAAAAAATTAGTTTTGTCATTCTGGCTATCTATAAAACGGATGCTTGTATTTCGCATTGAGCTGGCTTAATGTTGGTTTTATCGTATTTTCTAAAAGACCTTCAAATATACAGAGAAAACTCCACAATCATCCTTCATATTCAATAAAAACCCATTAAATTCTCCAAATGAAGAAGAAAACTGACTATTTTCATGTTTCCCGGTCTATTTCAAACAATGATCTATATTTGAGCCAAAATATCATTGCATGAATGTAAAAACAAAAAACACCCTCGGTTGGGTTCTTACTGTACTACTTACCGGATTTCTTGCCTTTAGCGCTTTTGGGAAACTGACCGGAGCAGAAGAGGCTGTTAAAGGATTTGAATCCATGAAACTCAACAAATCACATCTGCTTTTGGCAGGCATCATTGAGGTTTTGGGAATCGTACTTTTTATTATTCCAAGAACAGGGGTCATCGGGGTCCTTTTGATTATGGCTTATCTGGGAGCAACAGTAATGGCTCACTTACAGCTTGGACTTCCGGTGTATATCAACATTGGGGTTGCATTGGCCACAGTGTTGATCGGCAATCTCCGCTTTCCGGAAATTGGGAATCGCCTTCTGGGAAAATAATACCCTCCTAGATTTTAGTAGATCTGATGCTTCCGGTTTCAGCTGAATGAAGGAGGATAAAAATTTCAAATTGATTTTGTTCTCTTTAAGCGGAATTTATCATTTGATCAAATAAACTGGCTATTTCCCTATAAATTAAAGGAATTAGCCATGGATATTCGTTGTTTGAGAGCTTGAACTCAATGCAATAGGACCAGATTTATTGAATACTCCGTATCTTTAACCCGCTATGTTCAAGTGTTTTATTCTTGCATTCAGTTTTTTTGCGTTTTTTACCGGACAAGCTCAAGTGTGGATCGAGTTAAAGACCCCACAGGGTGTGGATCCTTGTCAAGGAATCCCTGTAGAAATCCGCATCGTCAATGAAGGCAACAGGCCTCTGCAACAAGCAGATATACAAATTAAAACGAGTCAGCACCTCAGTTACAGGGCAGGGAGTTTGGTATCTCAAGACGTGGTTCCGGGCAACATCCACCATCCGGAAGGACCTATTTTTACCTTAAATTTTCTGGATATCTGTGAATCCACCTCCTTCCAATTATGGTTGGAACATGGTTGTGCCTTGCAAAGCCACAATGACAGTTTGGAAGCTAATTTAAGTTGGAACCAGCTCCAATTTACTTCCGGAGTGAAAAGTTTCAGCATTTTCAGTCCCCGGATTTCAATTGTCAACCTCGGCATTGTGTATGATGAACCGAGTCAAACTTTTCGTAAAAAATACAGCATTGTCAACATCGGTCAGCTGGCATTGGAAAAATTTTCATTGTATGTTTCAGGCGATGATAAAATGAACATTCTCAATTCCAATATTGGGACACTGAGTAGCAATGGTGACAGCCTTAGTTTTGACCAAAATGATTTCAGCAGGATTGGAAATCAAAATTTGTTTTTTGAAAGAGGAGAAAGCATTGATGTGATTCAGGAAATCAGTCTGAATGCCTGTGAAACAGATTTCAGAATTTCACACAAACTATTGATTCCGTGTGGTGGTGATCAGTGTGAATATTCGGTGAATGAAAATGTCAAATTGCTTGCCATTGCAGGTACTCCAAGATTAGCCATCCTGCAGGACAGTCAGATTATTGCCACTCCATGTAAAAATGGAGAAGTCAATCTGAGAATTTTCAATACAAGCAACAATGGTAATTTTGATCTTGGCAACAGCGTTTACAATTTGTTTCTGAACATTGGTTGGTCCGTTCTTCAGGGAAATCAATATTCAGATCCGCTGCGGGACAATTGCCTTCGCATCACAGAGGTCAGGATGAATGGGAGATTGATTCCTCTTACCACCAATGGATTTAGTGGTTTTGGTCTTGATTTCAGAAGGCTAAACACTGACCCCGATGGTCCGGGCGGTCTGAGTGATATTGATCGGGATGGTTTTTTTGATGATTTGGATCCCAAAGACACCTTGAGGATCAGTGTCCGATATAGTCTTGATGCATCTTGTCTTGCACTGGGTTGTGATCGGGTGGTATTCGATACCAGAATTTTTAGGATAAAGGGTGAATTTGAAAACTATTGTAAGCTTGAAGGAGCCCTGGACAATTATATTTCTACGCACTCCTACCAATGGGGAAGATCCTCCATCAGCGGAATAAGTTTTAAGGGAGTGTACATCGATCAGGAGACAGATACCGTACAGTTTTCATTGTATAAAAACGAGAGAAATTTTTTAAGTCATTGCACCAGAGACAGTGCCGCGGTAAGAATCATATTGCCACCAGTGGCAGATTTACCTGTCGGAGCTGTCATTTTGGTCAATGGAAAACAGGTCAATTATCAGAAGAATGCAAATGTGATTACATTTAGCACCGATACCGCCAATTTTTCCGTTGTCTTTCCATTGCGATACCGTTGTGATCCTTCATCCGGATCAGGTAGCATCAAAACAGCCTGCACTTTTTGTGTTGGCACCGGAGGGCCCCGGTATAGCGTACGCATCGAAGCTGATTATTTTTGTGGAGACAATTGCTATCAGAGAATCCCTTTGTTTTGCGGCAATTCGCCCAATTTTATGTCTGTTTGCAATCCCAACGGAGGTGGACAAAATTCTCCGGGAAAGCTTGAAGTCAAAGAAATCAAATTTAAAAGAATCACTACAGGACATACAGATTCCAGCAAAATGACCAGAATTAATCCTGATGTTGATTCGATCCAGCACAACTACTTTTTTACCTACGATACTTTTCTGATGTACATTCCCATTCAGGTATTGTGCAATGCCAGTTTTTCCAACATCTTTTTCAGGATGGCCTATTCTCCCCGACTCTATTACAATCCAAACAATCAGGTGGACACGATTCGGGACATTCAATGGATTTCAGACACTTTAAAATATTTTGATGCGGAAACCAACCGATGGTCCACTTGCAGAAATCCTTTGGGTGCCGAATTCTACAGCCTCAATACCAATGTATTTTACCGCAATTTTGTCAGAGAAGTCAACCTGAGTGGACTCTTTGGAACATGTCTCAATGGCAGTCTCAGCAGAGCCGATTCCATGGTTTTTGTGATCCGCGCAGTCATTCCACACTCCGAATGGACTTCATGGACAAAAACTACCCTTTACGCCGATCTTACTTACAACCAGGACGGATGTAATTTGGGCAACAGGAAATCTGCCACCCTCAATATATTTTCAGGAAAACCTTCTGTGGGCGGAACCACACTGCGTCAGGATTATCTAAATGCCCCTGATCTCAGCAAAGTATCTCCTTTCCTTTCTGTCTGCGGAAATTTTAAAATTGAGACATCGCTTGATGCAGTTGGAACGTATGCAGAAAATCCGGATCCGTTTCCCAATGAATACAGACCCAGCTATTTGATTGAGGAGTTAAAAATTGTGATACCGCCATTTTTTGAATATTTGAACAATATCCCCAATTATGTTCGGATCAAGCGAACCACTCCTGCTCCCAATTTAAGATACGATACTTCCTATATCCAACCCAGCCTGAGAGACAGTTCGGGATATACCATTCTGGAGTTTTCGAGATTTAATGAGAATGAAGATTTTGAACTTGTGCAGCATTCATTCTATTTCTACGTCAAACCGGAATGTTATGTATCGCATTCTGACACCATCAGGGTTTATAAAAAATTTAAATACCTTAGACATCACCCCGATCCGGCCATGCACCCTGATTTATACAATCTCGCCAAATATCCAGTGAATACTGCAGGTGTGGAGGCCAATTTCGCTTATACCCAAAAACAAATTCTAAAAGATACATTGGTGAGCTGGACCTTTGATCTGACTTCCAAAAACAATAACTCCACACCGCAGCGATTTTTTACCTATAAGAATGTATGGTTGTTGTTTGAAAACATTTCCGGCCAAATCGTTATTGACAGTTTGGTCGAATATGATTCTACAGGCAATAGAATCAAGCATCTTGCAAGAACGTTGGCACCCGGAAAATTCGTGTATGAATTGGACAGCTTATACGGCTTGCGAAGATTCGAAATGTTTACCCGATTTAACCATTGTCTCAAAGATTCATTGGTGCTTTATTCTGGAAATTCATGTGTTTCGTATCCTTCGGACTATGATGCGATTGCAGGAAAATGCAAAGACTATGTCCAAAGACAGGTTCTGCATTACGAACCCGAGGAGTCTTCCATTCGACTTGAATTGATTGCACAACCCAATGATTCTATTGCGCAACCCTGCGATAGTTTTCAATATGAGGTGTTGGCATACAATTCCGGATTGGGGCACAGCTTCAACAATCGTTTTCATTTTAATGCTCCGCGTGGATTGATTTTACGGGAGGCATGGTTGGAATATCCCAAGGACAGTTTTCATTTATTGCCTGCACCACAGTTTTCAGGGCAAGGTGGTAATTATTTTTGGGACATGAATGCCAGTTTGTTTCCATCAGGAATTCCCGGATTTTATAAAGTGGATGAGAATTATTTCACCATCCATTTCAGCTTTGATGGGAATTGCGATTTGGAAGATGGGCAATCGGCTTCATTTTATATGCTCTCCTCCAATGTGTGCAATCAGCAACAAAGATCTGCAGTTGTGAGTTCTGATCCCTTCCATTTTAACAGAAACCAACAAAATACCGAAGATCTATATGACATCCGATTGAGCTTTTCAGCCGATCAGGCATGCGGCAACCAGTTCAGGGCCCGCTGTGTCCTTTTTTCGAAAAATGACATCGCAAACAGCGTCAAACAAAAATTGTATTTTATTTATGCCAAAGAACTGAGTTTTATTCCTGGCAGCTTCAAAGGCATCCGCCATGTGGATGACAGCTCTTCCAGATTCTATTACCTCGATGGTTTGGAATCTGTGGAGGTACCTCTTATCGGTCCAATACCTTTGGGTGACAGTGCAGTGTTTGAGCTGGAGCTTGAGCGCACCTGCATTGAGCTCTGTAAAACCACCAATTTTCAACTTTTGCTCAATTCTGAAAAAACAGTCGATTGTGCAGGAGCAACAGGCGGTGTATGCGAACAATTGTTGGAGGTACAACAATGGGCATTTGATGACATTGAATTGAGCCCAAAAATTAAAATTTTGGATTCTGAAGTTCGCTCTTCGAAATGGGTGGGTGGACAGGAAATTCTACAGGTAAAATATTTACTGGAAAATAAATCCCCCTTTACCGCAAAAACTGACTATCAGGTCCGCTTTTATTATGATGCCAATCTCAACGGTGTATTGGACACAGGAGATGTCTTGACATATACCGATGTGCTGAGTGGATTCCTTGTAGAAGGTATGTCTCAAAGCTGGCACGAATGGGTCAGTCCAGTACCAGGACTGCATTCCTGTCATTTAATAGCCTTGGTTCATCCGTTGGACAATCCATGTCTTTGTACTGCGGATACCCTCTTGTTGAATCCTGCCTTGATCACAGGTGAGAGTCAAAGAAAGAGAATCTGTTATGATCAGGATTTGCAGGTCGGTTTTGAATCGATACCCAACTATATCTACCAATGGCAACAAGCCGACCGTGTGGACAGAATCGATCAATCGATGGTTTGGTACAAATACCCCGGACAAATTGCAGCTGGCAGTTCAATGAATGATACCCTGTATTTAATGGTGGGAAAATCACAGCAGTGTTTTTTTTATGATACGGTATTTATTGAAATCTATAGGCTCGATGCAAATGTTTCACAAGTGGATCAAATTCTTTGTCATGGCGATGCATCGGCTTCAATTCGAGCGGAGGGCATTGGAGATGCAAACCAATGGAATTTTGAATGGGAAAACAGAACTGAAAAGACGGCTGAGTTAAAAAATCTGGGACCTGGAATTTATCGCGTTAAAGTTACAGATGCATCTGGATGTGCCGCTTTTGATTCCATTGCCATCAGTGAACCAAGCCCTATTGTCTCTGATTTGCAAATTAAAAGCAACTACAACGGTTATTCCGTGAGTTGCCACGGAGCAAAAGATGGAGCTGTGCATTTGGAAATAAACGGAGGTACTCCAGCACATACCTATCTATGGTCAAAAGGAACCGGCATAGATTCAATCACGGGTCTAAACGCAGGTTGGATAAAGGTGAAAGTGTTGGATAAAAACAATTGTCCGGCAGAAGATTCTGTTTTACTCACACAACCTGATCCCTTGATTTTAAATGCATCCGCAAGTCCTGCGGGCTGTGGTGAAAATTTTGGTGGCAAAGCAGAAGCATTCATTTCCGGAGGGGTTCAGGCATATCGGCTTCTTTGGAATAATGGTGACTCCAGCTCCCAAATTAGAAATCTCCAAAGCGGAAAATACACCATCGAAGTGACAGACGCAAATGGTTGCAAAACTCAAAAGGAAGTAAGGGTAGCTCAGCTTCCAGACCCTTTGGTATCCGCCAACATCAGTGATACAACCATTGAATTTGGGGCCAGCGTCCGATTAAACGCATGGACCAATGCTGTCAAACCCATTTATGAGTGGTCTCCATCGACAGAACTGTCGTGCTCCAATTGTCCTTCGGTCACGATTGCTCCTACACAAGATCAATTGATCCGCTTGATCGTCACCGATGAAAATGGTTGTAGCGGGGAGGCCTTTTATCAAATACGTGTGACTTTTGTCAAAGATGTTTGGGCTCCCAATGTATTTTCACCCAATGGTGACCAGGTCAATGATCGCTTTACCATCTACGGCAAACCTACCCTTATCAATATTGACAAATTGCAAATCTACGATCGTTGGGGCGAGCTTGTTTATGAAGATTACAACCTTCCGCCCAACGATGCCAACTATGGCTGGAATGGAACATTCAGAGATCAGGCGCTGACTCCGGCTGTCTTCGTATATGTCGCCCATGTCAGGTTTGTGGATGGTGAAATTCGCATGCTCTATGGAGATGTGACCTTGATTCGATAGTTATTCAATGCATAGAAAATTGAACGAATATTATTCTTTGAATAAAGAATCATTCTTGCTATTACTAAATAATATTTAAATACAATGTCTTTTTAAAAGGAGTTCCGACGATTTAATAAAATGATTTTTCAAATTTATTTTCCCAATGATCCTTTAAGTCAGTTTATAGAAAGTTTCTACTTTTATAAGGATCATCATCCAAATCACTCTTACGAAAGATACCTTCCGGATGGTAATGTCACTCTGATTATTGATCTGACAGATGATCCGAAATACATTTATGACGATGTTCTTTTAACGGAAAAACAAATTTGCCGGAATGCATGGTTCTCGGGTATCAGAAACCAATACATTACGATTCCATCTGGCAAGGAGAGCGAAATGTTTATTGTCAACTTTAAGAAGGGGAAAGCTTACCCATTTGTAAAAGCTCCTATGGATCAATGGACCAACATTGTAGAAGATGCATCCTATGCACTTTCCGGAGATATTTTGGATCTTAGAGATATTCTCAGAGAAACCTCAGAGATTTCGAAAAAATTTTTATTGTCTGAAGCATTCTTTTTAAATCAATTTCAATCCAAACTTAAGGAGAATCCGTTTGTGGATTTTACTGTAAATAGAATTTTGCAATCACCCCATCAAACCACCATTCAGCAGATTTCAAAGAAAGTAGGGTTTTCTCAAAAACATCTGATCAAAATGTTTAAAGAACATGTTGGCTTGACACCCAAAGCCTTTCTAAAAGTGATTCGCTTTCAAAAGGTGATCCGGGAAATTGAGCAAAAACAGCCGATCAACTGGACGGATATCGCCCTTCAGAGCGGCTACTATGATCAGGCACATTTTATTCAGGACTTTAAATTATTTTCAGGATTCACTCCAAGCCAATATTTACAGATGCGAGGCGATTATCAAAATTTCGTAGCTTTGGAATAAGGTAAATTTTTTCCAATACATCCTATTCTGCTCCTTCTACCTTTGTCCTAAAAAGAAGGAGATGGAATTTACACACATTAATCACTGGGCTGTCTTTTGCTGTGCAGCCTTCAACCTTGTTCTAGGTGCTGTTTGGTATTCACCTTTACTTTTCTATAAAAGCTGGCTTAATGCAAACAAACTGACTGAAGAAGACATTGCCAAGAATTTTAATCCTGCCATCAGCTATGGCCTTGCATTTGTTATTTCATGGCTCATAAGTTACAATTTGGCTTTCTTCCTTGCCGATGAGTCCACCGATGCCATCTGGGGTGCATCTGCTGGTTTTCTTGCCGGATTCGGTTTTGCAGCTGCTATTTTTGCAATAGTTGCGATCTTTGAGCAGCGTCCCTGGAAATACATTGTCATCAATGGTGGCTATATCGTAGTTTATTTTACCATCATCGGATGGATCCTAGGATTCTGGAAAGCATAAAATCACTTAAATATGTCGAAATCACCAGCAGAGTTTGAGAAAGAATTTTTGGATTCACTTTCATCCAAAACCGGTAAGAAATTGGAGGATTGGATCCAAATCATGAAAAAATCAGGATTTGAAAAAACCAATGATCTGATTGAATACCTTAAAACAAACCATTCGATGAACCACATGCAAGCGCAACTTCTGACAGGTATTTATTTAAACGGGGGCAAACCCGTTTACATGGATGAAGACCAACTGTTGGAAAATCAGTTTGCAAAATGTCCTGAAATGAAGGGGCTATTCCACCAACTTTCCGATTGGATTATTACCCATTATCCGGATACCAAACTGATTCCCAAGAAAACTTATCTTTCATTTACAGCTTCCAGAGAATTCGCAGCAGTCAATGTAAAATCTGGTGAAATCAGACTTGGTCTGGATCTGGGAGATTTGCCATTTGAAGGCCAAATCCAAAAATCTAAACTCACAGGACCCATGCCAAGAATATCACACATGTTGGTATTGAAAAATTCTGATTTCATTGATAAAGAATTGAGCAATCCTGTGCGTTTATCCTATCAAAGAACCCATAAATTATGAAAGGATCTTTTATCCAACTTTTGTTCTTCTGTATAATCATTACGGTCCATTCACAAAACCAGAGTCTATCCAATGCCCTCAGCAGTGACTACAAGATAGCATACAATGTTTTTATCCCTGATAGCACCAAAGATGACTGGGAGATTATGTGCATGACCCTGGATGGTTCTGACAAAAGAAATATCAGTCAAAATCCGGATGTGGCCTGGACCTATCATTCCTATGGAAATAAATTATTTTTCATCAGCGATCGCGATAGCTGTTATCGCTGTTTTTATTTATACGAAATGGATGCCCAAGGTCAACAGGTACGGAAAATATCAGATTTACAATTGGAAGATAGCTGGATGAGCACACGCGGAAATGGTGAAGAAATCATTGTCACTGGCAGAATTGGCAAAAATATTCGCCACCAGTTGTTTATCATTCATGTCCCAAGTGGCAAGTTTCGTCAATTGACCAACGACACTACAGCCAGATATGGCGATCCGTGTTTTTCACCCGATGGAAATAAAATTGTTTTTTCGCTCAAGAAGAATAAAAGAGACAAAAGCAGCCATGAAGAGTTGTTTCTGATGAATAGTGATGGATCTGATGTGAAGCAATTGACACATTATCCCCAAGACAATCCTTCGGCGAAAGAATATGGCTACAGAGCTGGGGCTGCACGCTGGCATCCATCAGAAAATTTTATCAGCTATGTTTCAAAACAAAATGGGAGACACAGCATTTTCGCCATTACACCTGATGGTAGCCGAAAATGGAAACTCATCGAAAACGAGGCTTCAGAAGGCTGGCATGACTGGAGTCCTGATGGTCAATGGTTGACCTACAACGGATCAGATCATGCCGAAAGCCAGTTTCATATCTATCTTATGAAATGGTCCAGCAAAGAGACAAGGCAGCTGACGGACAATACCTACAAATCGCAACTATCTCCGGTATTCGTTAAAAAATAAGCAAGCATATTATTCTAATAAAGAATGAACGATCGGTTCTGAGACGGATACAAGGGGGTAGTTTCAAGGCTGATCAAGCTATAAAATTAAACGCCAATCCATCTGGTAAATCTTGAATGAAAAGTGTTTGCTCAGCTCGCTTCAATCTGATGTTCAGAATATTCGATAGATCTTTGTGCCGTAAAAGAATTATGGTTCAATCCAAGAATGGTCAATGGGATTCAGGCAATGGTGTTAAAGGTTTTGAGGCAACACTTTGCTGGCTTAGAGCATACGTCCCTTTCAAAATTGGCACCAGAAATGCAATTTTAATACCTGTCTTGTGCTTTTGTCCATTGATTATATCTGAAAACTTCTATTTGCATTTTAGCTCTGGCTAACTATTATTTTGCAAGTGTCGTATGGCCTTAAGAAATCAAATGAAACACAGATTGAAATGCAATAAGAATGGCTTATTTTAATCTTTTGGCCCTGCTGTCAATCCCAACAATTTTCAAACAGATTCCAAATTTTCCCTCTTTTTCAGGGATTTACAAAATTTTTTTTGAAAAAAGATTTCATAATTGTGGAATGGAATCTTACCTTTGCCGCTCCTTAGAGCTAAGGAAAATTGATTTTTAATCTAAATTTTTGAAAGTGAATACTTTAAGTTACAAAACCAGCCACACCAGACCGGAAGATGTCCAAAGAAAGTGGTATCTGATCGACGCAGAGAATCTTGTGGTCGGTCGAATGGCTTCCAAAATCGCCCATATCCTGAAGGGCAAGCATAAAGTGGACTATACTCCACACATCGATTGTGGGGACAATATCATTGTTATTAATGCCGAGAAAGTTCGCTTTACCGGAAAGAAAATGGATGACAAGGTGTACACTACTTACAGCGGATACCCCGGGGGTCAGAAGGCTTTTTCCCCTCGCCAACTGTTGGACAAAAGACCCACCAGAGTGGTTGAAGTAGCTGTTCGCAAGATGTTGCCTAAAAATCGTCTGGGTGACGCCATGTATAAAAAATTATTTGTTTACGCAGGTCCGGAGCACTATCATCAGGCTCAAAAACCTGAAATCATCAATCTATAAATCATTTATGGAAATTATCAACGCAGTAGGAAGACGGAAAGCGGCAGTTGCCCGTGTCTATCTCAGCAAATCTGAAAGTGCCGGACAAAGCATTGTCATCAATGGCAGAACATTGGATCAGTATTTTCCCATCAAGGAAATTGCCCAAAAGGTGATGGATCCGGTAAATACCATTGAAGGAGCTTCTGGTTTTAATTTTAAAATTAACGTCGACGGAGGTGGCTTAAAAGGACAGGCAGAAGCCATCCGAATGGCGATTTCCAGGGCTTTGTGCAAAGTGGATGCCGACAATCGCAGCCCTTTGAAGGAAAAACATTTTCTGACAAGAGATCCAAGAGAAGTCGAGCGCAAAAAATTCGGAAGACGCAAAGCGCGTAAGATCTCGCAGTTTAGCAAGCGTTAATTTTTATTTACACATTTTATCAAAGCTTACCAAGAAAAAATTATGGAAAAACCATCATATCAACAAATGCTTGACGCGGGTGTACATTTTGGTCACCTCCGCAAAAAATGGAATCCCAAAATGCGCCCCTACATCTTTAAGGAGCACAAGGGAGTTCACATCATAGACCTCAACCGCACTTCAGACTGTATGGAAAAAGCGGCGGCCGCTTTAAAACAGATCGCCAAGTCCGGCAAAAAAATCATGTTTGTAGCCACCAAAAAGCAAGCTAGAGAAATCGTCTCCAGAGTGGCTCAAAGCATCAACATGCCTTATGTGACCGATCGCTGGTTGGGTGGGATGATGACCAATTTTGCAACGATCCGTCGTTCCGTCAAAAAAATGAACAACATTGAAAGAATGCTGACCGATGCAACGGTCACGAATATCACCAAAAAAGAAAGGCTTACACTAAGTCGCGAACGCATTAAAATGGATCGCGTATTGGGTGGTATCGCCAATTTGAATCGATTGCCTTCAGCCATTTTCGTGGTAGACATCATGCACGAGCACCTGGCCATCCAGGAAGCTGAAAAATTGGGTGTAAGAACATTTGCCATGGTGGATACCAATTCTGATCCCAATTTGGTGGACTTTCCGATTCCGTCCAACGACGATAGTTCTAAATCGATTGAACTGATTGCCGGCTATCTGGCCAATGCCATTAAAGAAGGTTTGGCTGAAAAAGGAAGCGAAGAACAATCAGAATCTTAAACAATACAACTGGAATACCCATAGTCATTGATTCAATAAAAATATAAAAATGAGTTTCACATTATCAGCAACAGATGTTAAAAATCTAAGAGACGCCACCGGTGCAGGAATGATGGACTGCAAAGCAGCACTTACTGAAGCCGAAGGCGATTTCGAAAAAGCGATAGAGATTCTGCGCAAGAAAGGTCAAAAACTTTCTATTAAAAGAGCAGATCGCGATGCCAAGGAAGGTGTTGTCATAGCAATGGTCAACGATACCAAGACCAGAGGAATCGTGGTCAAATTGAGTTCAGAGACCGACTTTGTTTCTAAAAACGAGGATTTTATCAATACCACCAAGAAAATTGCAGAAATCGCTTTGCAAAATTTTCCGGCTGACCTGGAGACCCTCAAATCGCTTCCCTTTGACGGAAACGTCAGCATTGGCGATAAGACCACTGATCTGGTGGCCGCCATCGGAGAGAAAATTGAGTTGACCAATTATGAAAAAATGGAAGCTCCTCAGGTAGAGTACTACATTCACATGGGCAACAAAGCGGGTGTATTGATTGGCCTCAACAAAAGTGGTGAGCAATATACCAACGCAGGTAAGGATGCTGCCATGCAGGTCGCTGCCATGAAACCCGTGGCCTTGGACAAAGCGGATGTAAATGCTGACATCATCGCCAAAGAAATTGAAATTGGCAAGGAACAAGCACGTGCTGAAGGTAAACCCGAAGCCATGCTGGAAAAAATTGCCCTGGGTAAGCTGGAGAAGTTTTACAAGGAATTTACACTTCTCAATCAACAGTTTGTAAAGGACGGTGGACAGACCATTGCGTCCTACTTAAAATCAGTGGACAAGGATCTTACCATTATAGGGTTCAAACATGTCATGTTAGGTTAATCCAATCATATTTAAAAAAAGCGAATGCCAAAACATTCGCTTTTTTTTTGTCAATCATATTACCCAATCAAATAAATAACTCACACCGGATTATGGCAAAGTTTAAAAGAATCTTACTCAAACTCAGCGGTGAGTCCCTCATGGGAAAACAGCAATTTGGCATTGACCCCATTATGCTGAATTATTACGCCGAACAAATTAAAACCATTGCCAAACAAGGGGTGGAAGTAGCCATCGTCATTGGGGGAGGAAACATCTTCAGGGGTCTGGGTTCTGATTCAGGTATAGAAAGAGTCCAGGGAGACTATATGGGCATGCTGGCTACCTGTATCAATGGTCTTGCTTTGCAAAGCTGCCTGGAATCCCATGGGGTCTATACCAGATTGATTTCTGCCATCGAAATGAGACAAATCGCAGAACCATATATCCGGAGAAGAGCCATACGTCACCTTGAGAAAGGCAGAATTCTGATTTTTTCCGCGGGCACGGGAAACCCTTATTTTACCACCGACTCGGCAGCAGCACTGAGAGCCAGTGAAATCAATGCCGATGTCATCCTGAAAGGAACGCGTGTGGATGGCATTTATGACAAGGATCCGGAAAAATTTCCAGATGCCAAAAAATACGATTCCATCAGCTTCGACGAGGCCATCAAAATGAATTTGCAGGTCATGGACATGACGGCTTTCACCATCTGTCGTGAAAACAAGATTCCCATTTTGGTATTTGATATCAACAAAGATCAGAATTTGTACCGCATCGTTGAAGGTGAGAAGATTGGGACGACGGTGGTGATTTAGCGGCAATAAGCGCTATTGAAATTGCATTTTCAATTCTTACATTAAATATGTTTTTTAGCCGGAAGGTTTCATTGTACTTTTTATTCTTACTTTCTTTTGTGCAACTGAATGATCCAAACTGAAAGCTTGGTAGCATGCGACAGCGCTTTATGTGAATGAGCCGCGAAAGCGAACGATCTACGCGGAAAGCTTAGTGAAGCAGGACACTGCGACAAGTGAAGGAGCGTGTAAACGAGAAGCAAAGAAAAACCACCGGCTGGGCCTCTCGCTCACCCATCATCACTTCTGCCGCTGTGCTAAAAAAACTCACACCTTCGTTGCTCAAACATGAAGGAACATTTCGAAGCAAACTCGCTGGTTTAAGCGAGTTAGTGACTGAACCGAGCTGCTAACCACCTCGGAGATTATACACCAAACAAATATAAAATATAAGCTCACTTACGTGCTCCCTCACTTCGAGCACTGTCGTACTCGACCTTTCGGGATCGTTCGGTAGGTTCCCGAGCTGCAAAGCCCTAGGCCGGTTCTTAAAGCCAGCTTTTCGTTCAATTTAAAAATTTACAGAATTAAAATTAAAGTAGGAATAGTTCTAGGTTGTAAGCGTTGACTGAAAATATTCATTTATATCAAATAACACAAAAAATAGTTACTTACAATTGAATCCCGTGTATTGTCAGCAAAAACCAGCGAAAGGTTTGGAGAGCGGGAAACCCAGTCCTAAAGTACCCTTTAGGACGCCCGCTCGCAAAACCTGGTCACGCCGCCTTAGGCGTGATCGCCTTTTTTGGTGACGAGTTTTCTTTGCTTACTTTCTTTTGCAACCAAAAGAAAGTAAGAATTATCATTATGAGAAAAAAAGTTTAATTGCAGCACGAACGTTTGGAGCAATCCATGTTAATTAGATCTCTGTGTGTTCAATTGGAAAAAATACGTTTTTGCGGTACCGCCTTTGGCAGCACAAATTTGTAACTGCGATTCAATACTAGTTTTATAGAATACAAGATCGAAGTCACAGATTTATGACGCCGTGGCGTTATTTCAATCAATTGAATTCGATGACAATTATTGAACTCTATCTCTTTTCATTCATTAATTTTACCATTTAATCAGAAACAATGAATTTCTATTATAAAAAAATGATCGAAACCCTGTCCAAAGACAAAACCATGGCCATGATCATCGATCAAATCCCCAAAGAAAGACTCCATTTAAAAGAAGCCAACGGAATGGTTCGGGAAGACCTCATCTCTTCCATTATCAGCCAGCAACTCGCTGTAAAAGCTGCAAAAGTTATTCACCAAAGATTTTTGGATTTATTTCCGAGGGGTTTTCCCTCCAATACAAAATTGCTGCAGACTTCCGTCGAAGACTTGAGATCCTGCGGATTGTCGGGACAGAAAGCATCTTACATCCTCAACATCGCCGAACATTTTCAAAACAACAAATGGAAAAACGAAGATTTCCATGACATGGGAGATGAAGAGATTATCGCTAAACTCACGGCCATCAAAGGAGTTGGAAGATGGACCTCAGAGATGGTGTTGATCTTTTGTTTGGGGAGACCGGATGTGTTTGCGGTGGATGATCTGGGCATCCAAATGGCTATGATCAGGCATTATGGGCTTGAAGGCAGTAAAAAAGAAATATTGGAAGCCATGAAGAAACGAGCAGAAAAATGGAAGCCTTACCGTTCGGCGGCTTGTCTGTATCTTTGGGCAGCCAAGGACCAAAAAATAGAAATATGATTGCAAGTGCCGCCTTTGACCAAACCATCATTCAGTTTGAAAATAAGCCAAAGGAAGCTGAAAGGCTTTTGGACAAAATCGAAGCAGAGCACGAACTGCTGCTCGATATTCTTGTGGGAACCAACGCCGAATCCCTCACCGATGACGAAGCCGACTATCTAATCTTTCTTTTTGCTGCACTTTTTGAAACCATCCGCCGCGAGAAAGGGATCAAAGAATACGATCAAAAACAAATTGAAGACGCAGAAGAAAAAGCCTGGGAGATCATCAACGAACAAAAAGATTTTGAAAAGTCTGTTGAAAAGCTGTACGAGATCAGTGAAGAAAAAGACGCCGTCGAATTTATCGAACTGTCCCTCGGTCCAGACGATGAAAACGAGTACAACATCACCGACACAGGTCGTTTGATTATGTTGGCGGTGTTGGCGGGAGAGTTGATGGTTTTTACGGATTAGGCAAACAGCTTCAATATTCATAAGCCAAATATCAAACTGGGGAAATTCCTTTCCCTTGTTGCAATGATATTTTGGAGCTCCAATATACGTTTGTAATAATTAAATAGGATCAGCTTACCTCGATATCAAATAAAACTCTGTCCGGCGGTTTAACTTTCGTCCGGCTGCGGTTGCATTGTCTGCAATTGGTTTTGAGGATCCAAATCCTCTGGACATGACTCGCTCGACTGAAATGTTATTTGAAAGTAGAAAATCCCTGCAAACTTGTGCCCGCTTTTCTGATAGTATTTGATTCTTCATAGAATCTCCTTTGCTGTCCGCATGCCCTTCAATGCTCACCATGGTCTCTGGAAATTTTTGCAAGGTTTGAAGGAGTTCTTCCAAATCTTTTCTTGCAGATTTACTTAAACTTGTTTTACCACATTTAAAATATAGGATTGTATAAGCATTGGAGGTTTGCAGATTTTTTCTCTTGGATTCAAATTTTTCATTTCTGACTAAATCAAGAATAATAAAAGCTGCAAGTTCTCTTGAAAAAAGAGGGCAGCTGTTTAAAATCATCAATAGACAAAAGATGAAAATATTTACTTTTATTAAAAATATTTTCAATCCAATTTTAAATAATTTTTGCTCTTTCATTCCCGGTCGATCAAGTGATTTCTGGTCTTAAACCATAGTGGTGGAATCAAAGCGGTGAGCATACTTCCTGGATAACCCACGGGCATCTTGGGTGATTTCGAACGAATGTTTAAATTGGAAAAATGCCTGGTAGAATCCATGTGATGGTCCGAATGTCTCGTCAATTCAAATAGAGCCAATCTCCCCAACAAATGATCCGAATCCCAGGAATGTTCTTCTGCCACTCTTTCATATCGATCGGATGATTCTTTGCCGCGACTCAATCCATAATGTTCAATATAATTGACCGTCTCCAGCAGTAAAATTCCTATGATAGAACTTCCCAAAAAAAACAAAAGTCCTTCCAGTGAAAAATAAAAATAAATGAATACATAAACACTGACTTGCACAAACAGATAAATCAATATTGGATTTACAAAGATCCAACTGTCTCTGACAAACTGCTGTCCGATTTTAAATGCACTTACATAAGATTGCGTGATGCTTCTCCACCAAAAAGCATACAAATTTTCATTGTATCTCGCACTGGCAGGATCTTCTGGCGTCGATACTTTTTTATGGTGGCCGAAATTGTGTTCAATAAAAAAATGCAAATAGCTCGAACAACACAAAAGTAAATGCGCAAAAAATTTAAAAATCGCCGATTTTCGATGTCCCATCTCATGGGCTACATTGATGCCTAAAATACCATTGCATAGTCCAACTGCTATAACCATACCGGACACGTCGGTCCAATGGTAATTATTGTGTTGTAATAGATTTAAGGTCTGCCAATGGATCCATGGTAAAATAAATACGGATGGCAAGAGCATCAGATCAAATATCCATTCATCGCCCTTATACTCATGTCGAATATTCCGAATGGGTATCCAAAGTTCCAATAAGGGAATGATGGCAAATACATAGATCAATGTACTCCACGCCCAAATACCGGCCCAATACAAGGCGAACAAGGTCGTCAGCGGTACCGTGTAAACGAATAAATATTGGAGGGGAACCAATGTCTGGGTTAATTTGTGCATAAAGCTTTACCTTTGTTGATGGTAACCGAGGAGCCGATTCACTTACAAAATTACACAAAAACGCTTTCTGAAGGCAAGATCCATGCATATTTGTTGCACAACGATCAGATCCGGGTTCTCATCAGCAATTACGGTGCAAAAATCATCAGCCTTTGGTTTCAGGGCCAAAAAGGAAATTGGATAGACCTGGTAGCAGGATATGATTCCATCGACGAATATCTCACGGGTTCGGCGTATTACGGCGCTATCTGTGGCCGTTTCGCCAACAGAATAGCCAATGCAAGATTTACACTAAATAATAAGAAGTACCATCTGGATGCAAACCACGGCAGGCACATGCTTCATGGAGGTTCATTGGGATTTCACAAAAAAATTTGGCAGGTACGTTCGTTTGGAGACGATCATCTACGCTTGGGTCTGCATAGTCCGGATGGTGAGATGGGTTTTCCGGGAAATCTAAATATTGAACTGAACTACGAACTCAAAAATTCAACACTTCATATCCAATATTTGGCCAAAACGGACAAACCCACGTTGGTCAATCTCACCACCCATTCTTATTTTAATTTACAGGGACATGGAGATATACTGGCACACCAACTTCAGCTAAATTCAGAGTCCATCACTGAAACCGATTCCGAAAAAATTCCAACAGGTCAATTTATTTCCATCGCAAATACACCATTTGATTTTACAAAACCAAGATCGATTGGAATACAAGAAAATGGAACTATCAAGACAATTGAATATGACCATAATTATATTTTGAAAGATCATTCCTTTGCAGCCATCTTGTCTTCCTCTGCTTCGGGGATACAAATGAAAGTTCACACCAGCCAACCTGGTTTGCAATTGTATATCTGCAATTGGGGAAAGAAAACAGATCATGGAAAAAATGGCCAGATCTATCGCGAGCATTCTTTTGTTTGCCTAGAACCACAACATTTTCCGGACAGCCCCCATCATGCACACTTTCCATCCACTGTCCTGGAACCAGGAAATACCTATGCCCATTGGTGCAGTTATGGCTTTGAAAAAATAAATCCAACACCATGAAGTATCACAGAATATTGGTAGAAGCGGTCATCACCGGCATTCGACAAGTGATGTACCACAACAGCTATGCTGACAAGGTACTTCAAAAATTATTTTTTGAAAACAAAAAATGGGGAGCCAGAGATCGCGCCTTTGTTGCAGAATCTTTTTATGACATTCTTCGCTATTATCGATTATACGAATTTGTCTCCGGACAAGCGAACAATACCAACGTCATCGTTGCGGTCTATTTTCAAAAAAAATATGGCGATCTGCCGGAATGGATTCAGCTCAGCGAAGAAGACCATGCGTTGATCCGGCGACAGTGGGAACGCTCCAAAGATATTCGTGCCATCAGAGAATCCATACCGGATTGGATGGATGAAATGTGTGCATCAGAAATTGGGGAAAATTGGGATCGGGAAATTGCCGCACTCAATGAAGAAGCAAAAGTGGTGCTTCGGGTCAATACTATAAAATGCAGCATTGATCAACTTCAAGACGCATTAATAAAACAAGGTATTGAAAGTCATCGAGATCCCCTCTACCCTACTGCTTTAATTCTTGAAAAAAGAATGAATGTTTTTCGTCTGGAAGAATTTAAAAAAGGATGGTTTGAATTGCAGGATGCTTCCTCACAATTAGTCGCTCCGTTTCTTGCACTAAAGCCGGGAATGCGGGTGGTGGATGCTTGCTCAGGTGCGGGAGGAAAGTCGCTTCACATAGCAGCTCTTTTAAAAAACAAAGGCCAGCTCATCTGTTTAGATACAGAATCCTGGAAACTGGATGAATTGCGCAAAAGGGCCAGCCGAAATGGCGTTGATCTCATCCAAACAAAAATCATCGAAGATCAAAAAACCATCAAAAGATTACATGGGACTGCAGATCGCTTGTTGCTGGACGTACCTTGCAGCGGACTCGGCGTTTTACGCAGAAATCCGGACGCCAAATGGAAACTGAGTCAGGAATTTTTGGATGAAGTTCGCTTGTTACAAAAAGATATTTTAAACAGATACTGCAAAATCCTAAAACCCGGAGGCAAGCTGGTCTATGCTACTTGTAGCATTCTGCCCTCTGAAAACCAAAACCAGCTGCAGCATTTTTTGGAAAATCATCCGGAATTTAATCTGGAAGAAGAAAAAATCATCTCACCCTCGGTATCGGGCTATGATGGATTTTATATGGCAAGATTGAGTTTTGAATTGTGAATTTTTTGCTTGTTATAAAAATTATAATATAATATAATATTATAATATATAATCAAGTGTCTATAATATATATATGTATTTAATTACAAATTTAGAAAATATTTTTCCATCCAATATTAATTTAGGTGTTATATTTACTATAATTATTAGAAATATTATCTGTAATATTAAAATTTATTATTACCTTAATTGCTCAATTAGATTGTATGAAATGCTTAATTTTTATTTTTGTAATATTTACTCACTTAAATACATACGCCCAATGGAAATCCACACAAGGTCCTCAAGGGGGTAATATTGATTGTATCATTTTTGATGGTACAACTATTTTTGTTGGGAATCAAGGTGGTTTATTTCGGTCTGTTAATGATGGTGAAATTTGGGAGCCAATAGATAATGGATTGACTTTTATAGCAATCAATGTTTTAACTAAAAGTGGATCATTAATTTTTGCCGGTACAAATGGTGGCGGTGTTTTTAGATCAATTAACAATGGTGAAACTTGGACAGAGATAAATGATGGGTTAGTAGATAAAACCATTTGGTCAATTTCTGTAGTTGGATCAAATGTATTTGTAGGCACAGAAAATGGAGTTTATCATTCCACAAATAATGGTAATCTATGGACCAAAAAAAATAATGGATTAAATAATAACATAGTTTATTCATTTGCAAACTCAGGAAATTCAATTTTCGCAGGAACAAAAGGGAATGGGGTTTATCATTCCACTGATAATGGAAGCACCTGGAATCAAGTAAATAATGGCCTAACAGAGCTTCATGTTAATTCAATTACAACAGTGAGCAATATTTTATTTGCTGGAACAGGCGGAGGTGGTGTATTTAGATCTATTGATAAAGGAAATAATTGGGTTCCCATAAATTCTGGATTGCCAAATAGTGATATTAGCACTTTAAGTGTGGGCGGTACAGATATTTATGTTGGAACTTATGGTGGCGGTATTTATAAATCCATAAATAATGGGAATTCATGGATAGAAATTAACAAAGGAATTAGCAATGGAAACATTACTTCAATTGCAATAAATAATAACAAGTTATTTACAGGTACGAAAGGTGGAGGGATTTTTAAATCTACTAATAGTGGAGGCGACTGGGCTAATGTTGGTTTATATTCCATCCCAGCGCTTTCAATTGTGCAATTAGGACCCAATATTTTTGTTGGAACTGAGGAAAGTGGCGTGTTTCGAACAATGGATAATGGAAATTCCTGGATTGGTACAGGTATTGAGATACCACAAATGGCGTCTTGTTTAGCTGCTAATAAAGAGACAATTTTTGCTGGCACTTTTGGGGGTGTATATCGCTCACAAAATAATGGACAAAATTGGGTAAATATTGGAATAAAAACAGGATATATTAAGTCAATTGTTGCTATTGACTCTACAATATTTGCAGCTGTTGAAGACAGAATTACGCTAGCCGATGATGGAATTTATAGAGCAGTAAAAAATGGCATTGGAGGGTGGACTAAAGTAAGTAAGGGTTTACCTAAAAATTTTGCAAGACCAACAGTTCTATCTACTAATAATATAGATCTGCTCATAGGAAGCCAAAGTCATGGTATTTATAAATATAACATTAAAAGTGATAGTTGTATTAAAATATTCGATGCTTGTTGTATTTATTCTCTAATTATTGAGGGCCAAAATATATATGCTGGTTCTGAAAATGGAAAAATATTTAGATCACTAGATAATGGCATTAATTGGGAAACAATCAATATAAATTCTGGGTCAGGAAGTAAAGTTAATTCAATTGTGATTAAAGATAATTCAATTTTTGCTTCGACTGATTTTCCAGGATATATATTTCAATCAAAAGACAATGGCCATATTTGGAACGATATTTCAGAAGGCTTAAGTGCTCCTGGAGTCAATACTTTGGCAATTATTGAGAACATTATATTTGCAGGTACATCCTGGGGAGTATATTTAAGAAATTTAAGTGAATTAATAAGCAGTAACCAAGAATTTTCAGATAAAAATTTAGAAATGGCAATAATTCCAAATCCTATAATTGGGAGTTTGAAAATTAATAAAATAAAAAATATAGATTGTGTCAAAATTCAAAATACCATTGGAGAAACTCTTTACAATTTCAATAGAATTCAACTAGATTTATTAAATTCTGAATTAGATTTGACTGATTTAATATCCGGAATTTATATTATCTCAATATTTTATGAGAACGAAAAGGTTTATTCTCAAAAGATCATGATTGCTAAATAATGTAACTTCACTTGCAATAAAAAACAATATGTAACTTAACATGCAAACACTACTAAGAAAAAGAGATCAAACTTACAATTATTATTGCAATCAAATCTATTTCATGGGATTTTCAATAAACCCATCATAAAACCCCATCCCGGCTTCAATAAGTATACTTAGTGCCATTACCCATATCCCAATATTCAATAAATTTTTGCCAATGCTTTTGTTCCAGCCCCCTAATTGACTGGAATAATATTCTACAAATTAAAAGTAGTAAATTTGTAGATTATGTCAAAATACAGGAAGTGGTCGATAGAGGAAAAATTGTCCATATTAAAGGAGGCCGAAAAGGAAGGTGTTACTCCGACAATAAGGAAATATGGGATTTACTATGCCACATATTACAGTTGGAAGGAGAAGCTCAATCTTGAAGGGGTCGAGGGTTTGAAAGTCAGGTATAAGCGAGTTGATCCTGAGATTAAAGCGCTTCAATTGGAGAATCAGAGACTTAAGCAGATTATTGCTGAGAAGGAGTTGAATCTTCAAATTAAGGAGGAGCTGTTAAAAAAAACGAACCAAAGAAAGTAGATAAGATCATGGTGGCCCGTCAATTTATTGAACTGAATTATCCAGTAAATATGGTTTTGGAATTCACAAACCTTAATCCCAGTAGTTATTACTATCAGGGAAAAGAGGGGTGTAAAGGAAAGGGCAAAAGTGTAAATACTTATAGATTGGATGGAAGTCATGTCACAAACGAAACGGTAATGCAACAAATAGAAAATTTGCTCCAAAAAGAATTTGTTGACTATGGATATAGAAAGGTTACCTGGTATTTACGTAATGAATTCATGTATGTCATCAATTTCAAAAAAGTTTACAACTTGATGAAGGATAGCGGAATATTGCGTCCAAAAATAAAGAGGAAACAAACAGGTAAAAAATGGGTGGAATACCTTGTTCCAAGGCCTTCTCAGCCATTTGAACATCTCGAATTTGATATTAAGTATGTTTATATAGCTGGTGAGAGAAGGAATGCCTTATTGCTTACAGTTCTTGATGTGATGACTAGAATGAATATGGCCTGGACCTTACAATGGAGTATTAAAAAAGAAGATGTTAGAGCTATATTTAACTACATAATTGACAATTATAGATTGCCAGGGTGTGTTACTGTAAGAAACGACAATGGAAGTCAAATGGAAAGTGAATTAGTAAGATCTTTTCTGGCCTCACAAGGAATACTCCAAGAGTTTACAAGACCGGCTACCCCGCAACAAAATGGTCACATTGAAGCATATCACAGCATCATAGATAGAACGATATGTCAGGTATATGAAATAAAAAATATTGAGGAAGGTAAGCACTTATTCGATCGATTTGAGTACTTTTACAATCAGGAAAGAATCCATTCCGGCATAGGGTATACCAGTCCATTAAAGTATATAAAAAAACTTGGAATAGCGATTTAAAGAATTTTCCTGCGTGGCTAGCGATTAGGAAACCATAGCAAACAAGCAGGATTTATAAGCATGAAAGGGATCCTTATTAAGATCCCTTTTTAAAGCAAAATTAAATGCTGAAAACAAAAAAAGAGTTTCCTAAGTGTGTTATTGAATAAGTAGAATATTAGTACAACTTATAGGGGGCCAGTACACTTTTTGTCTTAAGCAGGTTGCCGGCAAGAAAAAGAATCAGTCCAATAAATCGGACAATTGAAAGAAAATAAAGTAAGTCCATTTCAGTTATATTTTAAGGCTATGAGAAAGATTCCCAATCAAAGAAATCCCCAAAATTAGTAAGGCTTGCAAAATTACATAAAAAATTCTGATCCCTGTTGGCTCAAGTTTCATTTCATTTGGATGTGAATTTAGATAGATTCAATTTATTGCATAGCGTAATACTCCCCATTATTTGGATCAAAAGTATCGTTTGTTAATGTGTAATAGTTTAGACTTAATCTGACAGTTAGTGATTAATTTTAAGTTGTCAAAAATAATTAATTAACCACTAAACTGTCAGAAAATGAAATTAGAAACAAAATTAATCAAAACTAAATTGGGATTAGTCCATTTAGCAGAAAAATTGGGAAACGTATCTCAGGCTTGTAAAATAATGGGGTATTCCAGGGATAGTTTTTACAGGATTAAAGAGATGTATGACACAGGAGGCGAAATGGCCTTAATCGAAGTCAGCAGGAGCAAACCACTGGTCAAGAATCGAGTGGCTCCCGAAGTAGAGAAAGCTGTTGTTGATATGGCTATTGACAGTCCAGCTTTTGGACAAGTAAGGGTTGCAAATGAGCTTGTTAAGAGAGGAATATTTGTATCCCCTTGTGGAGTTCGTTGTGTTTGGTTGAGGCACGATCTGGAGACCTTCCAAAAGAGATTAAAGGCCCTGGAAGCCAAAGTGGCCCAGGATGGAATAATTCTTACAGAAGCCCAAGTTGTAGCCTTGGAGCGTAAGAAAGAAAAATTGGAATCTCAAGGTGAAATTGAAACATATCATCCGGGCTATCTGGGAGCTCAGGATACTTATTATATTGGCAATATCAAAGGCGTTGGTCGTATCTATCAACAAACCTACATTGACACTTACTCTAAGGTAGTTCTGGCAAAAATCTATGATCGTAAAAATGCTCTTGTAGCAGCCGATTTGCTAAACGATAAAGTCCTGCCATTTTATGAACATGAGCAAATCAGGCTACTCAGGATACTGACCGATCGTGGCACGGAATACTGTGGAAAAAGAGAATATCATGAGTACGAACTTTATCTGAGTTTGGAGGATATTGAACATACTAAGATCAAAGCACGACACCCACAGACTAATGGTATCTGTGAAAGATTCCACCGCACCATTCAAAATGAATTTTATGCCATTACCTTCCGTAAAAAGTTATACAAATCTATTGAAGAGCTACAGGCTGACTTGGAGGATTGGCTACATTACTATAATTCGGACAGACCTCATTCCGGAAAATATTGCTTTGGCAAAACTCCTATGCAAACTCACATCGAGTCAAAAAATATTGCAATTGATAAAATGTTAGAAACTCATTTTGAATAAAGAAGATCATGAATAGAGTAATTCAACGCGTAAACGTCAACAAACTAAATTGTGGAGTAAATGTCAAGAGTTCCGAAGGAACTTGCCTCGCTCTTGACTTTTTCGGAACAATTGTTACTTTTGTTGAAGCGTTGGATTATTCTTTTTTATCGCCAACTGTCAGATCAAGTCTAGGTTATTACAGTTAATGTTAATAAAATTCATCAAAGTATGTGACAATTTTTCTATATTTCAAAAATTGTCAATACCTCCTTGTTTTATAAATTCCTTCCAGCTATATAATTTTATAACGGTTTGCCATCTGATTACTCGACAATAAATGAGCCTAACCAAACAATTCTATTATTCTCCATCAATTGCACAAAATAAACACCGGATATTAATTTCCCTTTATCAAATTCAATAATTTTACCATTTAAATTAAAATAATTTTCAATTATGTGTCCATGCGTATTTGAAATACACATTGTTGCAGAAGCCAACTCCCTGTTCAAAATTATACTAGACTTTCCGCTAACTGGATTGGGTGAAAAGTATACTTCCATTGTACTTTCTAATTGGTCTTTAGTTCCAGTTGTTAAACCATTGTATCTATAAACAGAGAACCCATTTTGCGTATCCAATCCTAGCTCGTTCTGAGCAGTTCCTACAACTACGATCTTACCATCTTTTTGCAAACCAAGGCCGACTCCCAATTCATGACCAACCCAAGATCCTGGCACTTGAGTTATTGCTAAACCATTTGTACCAAAAGATTTGTCAATAGATCCATCAATATTGCAGCGAACAATTCCAACACCATCTTCACTCGAAGTCCCAATGGCTCCACAAATAATGATCTTACCATCATTCTGCAATACCACACGCTTTGCCTCATCTGTAGGAAAATTGGAAACATCCGTGATAGGTATTTTAACAAAACCACTATTGCCAAAAGTCTGATCTACCGCTCCAGAACTAGTATATCTCAATACCACATATGATCCTCCAGAAGTAAAACTTGTCACCTGCCCTACAACAATAATTTTTCCATCATTTTGTACTGCAACATCATTGGCCGTCATCACATCTAAAGTACCCGAAATACTCGTAACTACCCTGCCATTCGTACCAAATGTATTATCGTAAGACCCATTGTCATTTAATCGAACCAGTGCAATTTTCTCAACACCATTCACTGTAGTATTGCCAGCTAATAAAATTTTCCCATTATCAAGAATAGCCAAAGAATTACAGGAACTTTCTGTTCCAAAGTCGACGATAACCTTGCCTGAGGCACCAAAAGTATTATCTAAATCACCATTTTGCTTTTTAAGGCGAACAACCACAAATTCTTTTCCTGTGATTCCGCTACATGCAACCACAATCCTATCGTTTTTATCTACCTTAACTTCAGTAGAAAAATCATTGCGCGCATTCAAAGGGATATTCCATCCTCCTTTTACTCCAAAAAAATTATGAATCTGACCGTCTGGAAGTATACGAACAGTAGCAAGATCGTAAACATTCCCAGACAATATTGAGGTAGCAACCACTAAGTTGCCATCCTTTTCAATGTCAAAAGAAACTTCTTTACCTCCAATTATACCTATCTCTGGGATTGAAATCTTACCATTTTTACCAAAAGATTGATTTAATGAGCCATCTACATTCAATTTCATTACTGCGATTTCATCATCTGAAAGGGAGGACTTTCCCAATGCATAGGAAGTCCCGTTATCAAGCAAAACTACATCCATTCCACGATCAGTGCTTACCGCTAATTTTGCAACAGCAATACCATCAGCATCAAATGACTTATCCAAAAAACCATTTTGATTGAATCGCGAAACAAGCATATCTTCATCTGGTCCCCCATCAAAAGCGCCCGTTACCGCAAGAATAATCTTATTGTCTCCTTGAATGGCAATATATCCACCCCCTGGCAGTGCGGGGCGTTTAATGATATCAGCTTCTGTTTTTCCATTGGATCCAAAGCCGAAATCCAAGCTTCCATTACTATTGCACTTAATAATTCCAACATACGAATGTTTAATGAGATTCATATCAAACCAACTGTAATAAGCTCCAATTAGTATTTTGCCATCAGATTGTATACCCAAAGATCGAGGTTCCCCAGAATCTAAAATTACTTGCCCATTTGACCCAAATGTTAAATCAATTGACCCATTTGCATTAAATTGCGCCACTCCAATTCTACTAGAATTAGAACCAATACTATTTATTACACCTGCAACAACAATTTCACCATTCTTGTTAATTGCCAGACAATGTCCTTCACTAGAAAATGTAGGATTGGATGTAGTGTCAAAATTGAACCTAGAGATTCCATTAATTCCGAAGTTAGTATCTAGAGAACCATTACTATTATACCGAGTAACAAATATTTTAGATATATTTGAATTTAATACAGATCCTGAAATTACAATTTTGCCATCAGCCTGAAGTTCTAATCCTCCTACTGTAATCTTATCAAAAGGGTTGTTGGTTTGTACGATACCATCTCCATCAAATGAAGAATCCAGCGTACCATTCACATTATAACGAAGAATTGTTAAACGGTCATTTCCATTACATACCAAAACAATCTTACCGTCACTTTGTATTGAAATATCCTTAGCATAAACCTTTGTAAATAATGGTTGACCAAAGTCGGTGGTAACAATGCCATTCAATCCAAAAGAAATATCATTAGAACCATCGGCATTGTAACGAACCAATGCAATAAGTGTTTTATCGTTCCTTGTTGCATATCCTGCCAACAATATTTTTCCATTACTTTGTATTGATATTGCATGTGCCTCATCTCCCTTTCCAAATACATCTGCTATGATTTTTCCTTGATAGCCAAAACCATTATCCAATGATCCATCCAAATTGTATCGACAAACTGCAATATCACTATTATCATAGGATTGTCCGTATACACCACCTGCCAAAACTATTTTACCATTGGTCTGAATCGCAACTGCATTAACAATGTCACTTGATCCTCGAATATTTGCGGCAAAAATTCCATCCCCATCAAAACTGGGATCCAAATATCCAGCTTGAGAAAACAAATCAGGTGACCAAAAGTAAGTAAAAACGATTCCTAATAAAATCTTATTAAATAATAACTTAATTTCCATAATAATTCAATTTTTAACAAATAAAAAATAACATATATTCAAGTCCAATTAACAACTAGTCTCATACATTTTTCATTTCGAACAAAAGTCAAAAAAATGATATTCAGACATTGACATTCTTTTTATTTTGTAAGAGATATTCTTAAATTACAATTTAAAAACTATGTCCCAATCCAACATTGAAGTACTCAAAACCTTTATAGTAAATTCCATCATGCGTAACAAAATAAATGTAAAACCATTGAAGTTATTGCCTATAGGTGCGACCGTCCCAAAAACCCATCATAAAAACCCAATCCAGCCTCTATAAGAATGATTATAGCCATTAGCCAAATTCCTGAATTTGTCAAATTATTACCCCAAGACATTGCCTTAAATATTTTACCAATTAAAAATAAAATCAGTCCAACAAATCTAGCGATTGAAATAAGATAAAGTACATCCATCTATTATATTAGATTAAAATGATAAAATAATTTTCCAATGAGTGCGATTCCTATTATGAATAATACCTGCAAGAAGCCCCATAACATTCTGTTCTTAACAGATTCTTCCTTCATTTCCTTGGGGTCTGAATTCATCAAAATCCAGTTTACTGCGAAGGATTGAAAAGTCATCAACATACCAATCCCACAAATTAACAAAAACCAACTAATTTGAACACCATCATCATTGGCCTTCCAATCATTATAAAAGCCAGATAAAATAAAAATGGTTGATAAAAACTACCCACTCTGCCCCAGATACGGTAACCTGAAGGAATTATAAAAAATTTGACCCAGGCTGGCCATTTTTCATAAGGAATTGCTTGATCTTTCATTTGAAATAATTTGAGACAAAAGTTAATTACGTGTCACAGCCCCCTAGAAAATCAGACATAATTACGATAAAACTTTGTAATTATGTCCATAATGAAGACAGAATCTGGTGGTTCAGCCCCCTATTAATCAGACAATTTTCACGAGGTTAAAAAATAATATAAATTAGCTCCATACATTTGCATTTGCGAAGGTCGACTGATGGTTCTGTTTTGTACCGATGTTGATTAATGTATTGTGTAGGCCTACCGATACAATTTTTATTATAAATGCCCATCGAGGTCATTTATAATAATGCGAAGGTCTTCCTTCAAGGTAACTGTATTACCCGATATTGATATTTATTTATATCAGGCAAAGTGAGTATGTCTTGGTAAGCTACTTTTAGCTTAAGCCTTATTTGATTTATCTTCAAAGGTACAACATCTATATAACCTAGATCAAATAATGTCCAAAATTTTGTTGGTGGTATTCCTTTTGTTCCACTGTGACTTCGATCATTATTATAGCAAATGTAAAATCGCTCTAACCTCTGTTCAAGATGTTTTAAATCAATGAACATATCATTTGCCAGCGCTTTGTTTATAATGCAATGAAAGCTTTCGATATGTCCATTTTCTTCTGGGGTGTATGGCTTAGTAAAGACCTGATTTAATCCATTGTCTACAAAAAATTGACGTATCATATCGGATGTAAATTGCTTACCATTGTCACTTCTCACCTCGACTACCAAATCTTTTGGATTGACACCATGTG